>NZ_JBDGDD010000012.1:5779-83562 GCF_040909065.1 Ruminococcus sp. RTP21359st1_H3_RTP21359_211015 | reverse complement strand
TTTATTTTATCAGATTTTTGCCTATCTCTCTTTTCTTTTTTCTTAATTTTGTCCAATATCTATTGTAGCACTACATTATTTAACATAAAGCAAAGTCATTTACCTCTTGACAATGCCTTTATACTCTGTTATAATCTTATATGTTTAAGGCAATACCGCACAAAGATTGTGCGTCAGATGCGTAGTCAGATTTTTTGTCAGATCGCATAAAAATTCCGCAGGCATACTGTCGTATGTCAAGGGATTTTTGTGTGATATGACGGGAAATCTGCAAGCAGATGGCGTGCAAAGCCGTCAGGCGGGCTTTGTGCGGTGTTGCCTTAAATAACAAAGGCTTACTTCTGCCGCCGGGTAGAAGTTTTGCGTCGGACCTGCTGTCGTTAGGCTTTAAAAGACAGCGGTGTTCGGCGTTTTTTTGTGGGATAAACGGAGGGTAAAAATGAAGAAAAATTCACATCTTAGGGACTTTGCCAGATACGCTTCTCTGAACGTTCTCGGAATGATAGGTGTATCGTGCTATATCCTTGCGGACACGTTCTTTGTCGCAAAGGGCATGGGTGCAGACGGCGTAACTGCACTGAATATCGCCATTCCGATATACAGCCTTATCCACGGCACCGGACTTATGATTGGCATGGGCGGAGCGACAAAGTTTGCAATATACAAAAGTCAAGGACGTGACGAAGCAGGAAGCAGAGTTTTCACCTGTGCACTGCTTATGGCTCTGTTGCTTGGAGCGATATACTTTTTGGGCGGAGCGTTTTTCTCAATGCCACTTGCAAAGCTTCTTGGTGCAAAGGGCAGCGTTGTGGGCATGACTAATACCTACCTAAAAGTGCTTATGATGTTCGGACCGTTTTTTGTGCTTAACGACACTTTCAACTGCTTTATAAGAAATGACGGAAACCCAAAGCTTTCAATGGCGGCAATGCTTACAGGAAGCTTTTCAAACATAATACTTGACTATGTGTTCATTTTCCCGCTGGATATGGGCATTTTCGGAGCTATCCTTGCAACAGGGCTTTCGCCTGTCATAAGCCTTTGCATACTGAGCATATACAAATTCCGCAAAAAGAACAGCTTCCATATCGTCAGGGCAAGGCACGAAGGGAGAACTTTTGGCGGCATATTGTCCATAGGCGTGCAGTCGCTTATAACTGAGCTTTCATCAGGCATCGTAGTGCTTGCGTTCAACATAATAATACTTGGTCTTGCAGGCAACACAGGCGTTGCAGCTTATGCAGTGATAGCGAATACTTCCATTGTGGCGGTATCCATATTCACCGGTATCGCACAAGGC
Source organism: Ruminococcus sp. RTP21359st1_H3_RTP21359_211015 (assembly GCF_040909065.1). NCBI lineage: Bacteria > Bacillati > Bacillota > Clostridia > Eubacteriales > Oscillospiraceae > Ruminococcus > Ruminococcus sp. RTP21359st1_H3_RTP21359_211015. The sequence goes on along the minus strand of NZ_JBDGDD010000012.1, from coordinate 82,262 downwards.
GGTCAGCCGCTTATCAGTGCTGCTCACGGCATTGGCAACAAAGACCGTCTTAGAGCAGTGCTGAGATATTCTATTATATCACAGCTTGTGATAGCGCTTATGGTTTACCTTGCTATTGCATTTTTCACAACGCCTATCGCCGCTATATTCAACAGCGAGCATATCGACTCTCTTCAGCACATGGCAGAGGACGGCATGAAAATATACTTCACCGGATTGTTTTTCTCAGGCTTCAATATAATAATATCTGCATTTTTTGCGGCTTCTGAAAAAATCATACCAGCTCAGACCATCACCATATTAAGGGGCTTTGCTCTTATCGTGCCAATGGCTTTCATTATGTCCAAGGCAGCAGGATTAACTGGCGTATGGCTTGCTTATCCTGTCACGGAATTTATCGTAGCGGCAATATCCATAATATTCTATATAAGAAACAGACATAAGACATAAAGCAAAACGGCAAAGTATCAGGCTTTGCCGTTTTATTTTTGCGTAAAGCTTGAAAAAAGTTGATTTTTATGCTATCATAAAGAATAGTGATTAATTTTGCGGAGGTCAACTGACAAATGATAAATGCAAGCGGCAACACGCTGATAATAGATATAAGGGACGAGCTTTCTTTTGAGTATGGTCACATTGACGGAGCAGTGAACATCCCTGCCGAAAAGCTTGATAAAAGCGACCTGCCAAAGGACAAAAAGCTTCTTATCTGCTGTAAAAGCGGACTTATAAGCGACACTGAGGCCGAAAAGCTCCGTGAGCTTGGCTATGACGCTGAAAACCTAGAGGGTGGCTACTATGGCTGGCTGAGAGAAAAGCTTTCCAAAGAGGTCGTAGAGGATATCTCACAGGACGCTGAGCGGAGCATACAAAAGAAATTCCGCAAGGAGATATGGAACAGATTCACACAATCTGTGAACGAATATGAGCTTATAAAGCCTAACGACAAAATAGCGGTGTGCATATCGGGCGGCAAGGATTCAATGCTCATGGCGAAGCTCATACAAATGCTTCACCGCCACAGCAAGTTCCCTTTCGAGGTAAAATATCTTGTTATGGATCCGGGCTACAGCCCTGCAAACCGTGAGATAATCGAGCGCAACGCAAAGCGGCTGGACATACCAATAACAGTGTTTGAGTCTGATATTTTCGACTCTGTATACAATGTGGAGAAAAATCCATGCTATCTGTGCGCTCGAATGAGAAGAGGTCATTTATACAGCAAAGCACAGGAGCTTGGCTGTAACAAGATCGCACTTGGACATCACTATGATGATGTTATCGAGACCATACTAATGTCAATGCTTTACGGCGGACAGATACAGACAATGATGCCAAAACTCAACAGCACGAATTTTGAGGGTATGCAGCTTATAAGACCTCTCTATATGGTCAGAGAGGACGACATAAAAAGGTGGCGTGACTATAACGGGCTGCGTTTCATACAGTGTGCCTGCAAGTTCACCGACACCTGCACCACCTGCGCACCTGACAGCAGGACAGTATCAAAGCGTATGGAGATAAAACAGCTTATCGCAAAGCTAAAGCTTGTTAATCCGCAGGTGGAATACAACATTTTCAAGAGCGTGGAAAACGTTATGCTCAATCAGGTCATTGCATACAAAGATGACGAGGGCAGACACAGCTTTTTGGAGAGATTCAAAGAGGAATAAAAACGCATCAGCCACAAGCGGCGAAACAGGCGACCAAAGGTCACCCCTACAAAAAAATCATCGCCGCAGGCGATACCTTAATTCCTCATTCCTCACTTATCTATAAGGTGGCATAATAATGATATTTCTATTTCTTCTGCCCTTTTATCTGGGCGTATCATCATACATGATGTTCCGATTTTTCTACTGGATGAAGCACTGCAACCACAGATTTAACTGGCTGCGTTTCAAAGTGCCTTTTGCAGTGGTCTACCTTTTCATGGCGCTTTCGCCTGTTATAGCTTTTCTGCTTCCAAAATCCGCCGTTGCTATCGTCATAAGGCGAATTTCTACATACTGGATAGGCATTATGCTCTACTCGCTCTTGTATGTGGTGCTTTTTGACCTGCTAAGACTTATCGCAAAGCACACGAAGCTGAAAAACACGCTGCTTTTTTCCCGTGGAAGCGTTATTTCCATTGGTTCGGTGGTTGTGGCTTGTGCGGTGGCGACCTGTCTTTACGGCATTTTCAATGCACGAAACATCAAGGTGAATGAATACAGCGTAACTGTCAACAAGTCATGTGGCAGTGACAAGCATTTAAAGGCTGTGCTTGTGGCTGACCTGCACATGGGTTACGCTATCGGTGTGGATCACATCACCAACATGGTTGAGAAAATAAACCAGCAGGACGCTGACATTGTTATAATAGCAGGAGATATTTTTGACAACAGCTATGACGGCATGGACGATCCCGAAGGTATAAAGGCACAGCTCAAGTCCATAAAGAGCAAATACGGCGTTTATGCTGTCTACGGCAACCACGATATAGATGAAAAAATTCTCATGGGATTTACCTTTGACTGGGGCGGAAAACAGCTTCATAGTGAAAAAATGACAAACTTTATGAAAGAGTGTAACATAAAGCTTATCAATGATGAGTCTGTTTTGATAAACGATGAATTTTATCTTGTGGGCAGGCGTGACACTGACAAGCCCGGTACTGAGGACGGCACTCGTGCAGAGATATCAGAGCTTACGAAGGATCTTGACAAGACCAAGCCGATATTTGTGCTTTCCCACGAACCTGACGAGCTTCAAAAGACCGCTGATGCAGGTGCAGACATAGATTTCTCAGGTCACACACATGACGGGCAGCTTTTCCCAGGCAATCTGACAATAGGTCTTTTCTGGGAAAACCCATGTGGCATGATAAAGAAAGATAACATGTACTCCATTGTCACCTCTGGTGTTGGTGTATACGGCACTTTCATGAGGGTAGGAACTGACGCTGAGATATGCTCTGTAGATATTGATTTTGCAGGTTGAGTTATATAGTAAAAGGTCTGTCACTTGATTTTGGTGACAGACCTTTTTATGCTAAACAATATCTTTTTCAAAAACGGCTTTGATATTCATATCACCATTCACCTTAGCCTTTATCTCCGATTGGGTATTATCGCCATTTACGCCCTCCCAATGGTCAAAATGCCAGCCTGATTTTGCTTGTGCGTTCAATTTTATCTCACAGCCGTCAAAATATGTGCCGCTATAATCACTTTCTATTTCAACGCCCCCTATCAAAACGCTTCCCTGCTCATTATCCGCTGATATCTTCACTGTTCTGCGCTCATAATAGTCAAACTCTCTTTCAAGATAGCCAAGCACTTTATCATATCTTCCCTCAATAAAATTCTGCCAACGTATTATCATAGGGTCTGTAGCTTTCGCAAGGTTTGCCCATGTTGGAAAACGGTCGAAATAATTATCAAGTTCGCCGTAATAGATATTCTTATAATATTCGAGATACTCCCCGAACCGCTCCGCAGTAAAGTTCACGCTTCCAAGCTGACACATTGCCGAGGTGAGCTTCAAATCAAATTCCTCGTTATCTATAAGGCTGCAAAGTATTCCGCCAAACGTTGTATAGCTTTGGCTTCTAAGATACGAGAACATATTTGTTTCCAGATTCTTCTCGTTATAATGCGAGCATGACGATTCCGTATCGAAAAGCACAAAGCGCCATCTGCCATCTGCATAGCTATTGCCCTGCTCTATGGTTCTTGTGCGCCAGCAAGCATAGTTGTTCTGCGGCCAATCGTCATTGAAGATATACATTTCCGTGGCGGCATACTCCACAAGGTTATCCATATCTATCATTGCGCAGGCTTTGCGATAATTCTCCTCAATGGACATATCGTTTTCTGTGATAAACTTATACATATCATTGAAAAGCTTTTCGTCCTCAGCCTCACCCTCGCTCAGCTCATCATTTTTATACATGACAACGTTGCTTTTTGCTACATTGTATCTATCCGCAAAATATCTGTCGCTGTAATCGGATTGGAGAGTATAAAGTCCCCAGTATTCACCGTCTATAAACACCACGCAGGCTGTTCCCTGCTGAGTTTCAACACCTCTGCCTGACACCATATTTTGTATCATCATGTCCTTGAATTTTGAATAATTGGCGTCATTCCCGCCGTTTCTAAGCACAAAGGTCTTGCAGGAGGTGATAGCCTCGCCGTTTACATCTGTAAAGCTATCCCAGAAAACTGTATCAAAAGAGTTTTTGCCGTAATCGTTTCGAGCATAAAGCCTGAACGACTTTTGATAATCCGCCCTAGACCAGCCGCCTTGTATCCTTATGCCGCAATCCTGAGAAATAAGGCTGTTGCCCTCGCTGTCGAAATACTCCACATAACATTCCTTTTCCCACTCTCTGCCACGCTGATTATAGTTTGCAGGGATAGAGCCGTTCAAAGGGTGGTCGGGGTTTTCTTCGTCATATTCCTCATAGACTTCTCCGAGGCTGTAAATGCCCGTTTTTTCGTTGAAAAGCCCGTCAGGATCGGTGGTAATGGATACTATAGGCAGATCGTTATGATCTGCACTTGAAACGTCCACAAAATAAGTGGCAGTAACAGTTTTTCCGCACTTTCCGCTTGTACCCTCTGCGCAGGCTCTAATGACAGTGCCTTTATCAACTGCGCTTTTGTCAGGCAGTTTTATGCTGTCACGATAGTCAAGCTGTATCTTCATAGGGTCATAAGCCGAAAGGACATTTTCATCATCTGACCTGTCGTCAATTCTCAGGGCATTTTCATAGACCTTTCTTGTGTCCGACGTGGCAGGGTCGGTGCCGTCGGTGGTGTAATACACCGTCTGACCCTCTCCTGCGGTTATCTCAAGGTCAAAAGCCTTTTCATAGCTACCTGCCGCCTGAGAAAACACAGGTGTATCTCCGATAGTTTTCTCTGCATTCGCCGCAAGAGGTGTAGGCTCTGAAACGTACATTTCACCCTTGACATTTTTAGAATAGCTCACGCCCTTGTTAAGCTTAGGCATTTTTATGCTCTCACACTGGAACGAGTCATATTTCAATATTATCTCCGCTTCGCTGACCTTGCCTATGCTGAAATCAGCGTGAGGAAAATCAGCATTCTCAAAGCCTGCTGACAAGCAGTATACTATTATATAGTCATGGGCTTTAATGACATATCCGCCCAAAGGCTGATCTCCACCGCCATTTTTTGAAAGTGAAAATCCCGTAAGTGAAATATCTCTATTTGTAGGATTATATATCTCTATCCAATCGCTTGGTTCTCCGTTTTTGTCCTGCATAGCTGTTTTCTTAGATGTTTCGCTGTTTGAGGGGCATATCTCGCTTATATATATTTTCGGCGGTCTTATTATAAATGCAGCGAGCATTACCACCGCTGCCACCGCCGCAAGACAAAGCCCTATCACGAAAGCCCTTTTTAGTCCCAATACAAAACCTCCTGCTCTGCAATATTACAGATATCATTATAGCCTTTTTTCACATTTCTGTCAACCAACTGCAAAACATACAAAATCCATGGGGATTTTCTCTGTAGCTTTTACTATTTCTACAATCCTTTTATCTTTTACTTGACAAACTTTTACGGCTGTGCTTTAATAGAGTAGTAGGGTAAAATCCCCGTAAATACGAAAGGAATGGTACATATATGAAGTTAAGAAAAGTTCTGGCACTTGCCGCTGCAGCGGTAATGGCTGTGGCTGCTCTTGCGTCATGCGGCGTTAAGGAGGACTCCTCAAACGATTCAAAGGCAGGCGGCTCATCAGAAAAGCACTATAAGATAGGCATTGTGCAGATAATGGAGCATACATCTCTCAACACTATCAGAGATGCTGTTATCGACAGACTTGCAGAGCTTGGCTATGTTGACGGCAAAAACTGCACTATCGACGCTCAGCAGGCTAACAACGAGTCAACAACTGTTCAGCAGATACTCGACCAGTTCAAGGCTGACGGTGACGATATCATCATCGCTATCACAACACCATGCGCACAGCTCGCAGCTCCATACTCTGAGGAGATACCTGTAGTATTCTCAGCAGTAACAGACCCTATCGGTGCAGGTCTTTGTGACTCGCTTGAAAGCACAGGGGCAAACATCACAGGCACATCTGACAAGCTCGCTATCACAAAGATACTTGACTTTGCGCTTGAAATGAAGCCTGAAATAAAAACTCTCGGTTATCTTTACAACACAGGCGAGGACAACTCAGTTTCAACCCTTAAAGAAGTAAAGGCTTACTGTGAGGAAAAGGGCATCGCTGTTATCGAAGGCGCTGCTTCAAACACATCTGAGGTGCAGGAAGCTGCTCAGAACCTTGCCGCAAAGTGCGACGCTGTATTCTCCCCTAACGACAACACTATCGCAGGCGCTATGGGTACAGTTACAGAAGTTATGAACAAGGCGAAGGTTCCAATGTTCGTTGGCGCTGACTCAATGGTAATGGACGGCGGTCTTGGCACTGTTGGTATCGAGTATTCCGACCTTGGTAAGGAAACTGCAAACATGGCAGCTCAGATACTCAGCGGTGAAAAGAAGGCTTCCGAGATACCAATAAAGGTATTCAACGAAGACCTCAGCACTTACATCAACAAGACAACTGCTGACACGATCGGTATCACTATTTCTGACGATATTGCAAACGGAGAAAAGACAGTTTACTTCGATTAAACTATTGCAAAATCAAAGCAAACATAGTATAATAGTAGGGAGCGGGACTTTCGCTCCCTGCTATTTTTTATTGAAAGGAAAATTTTATGAAACTGAATAAGAAAACAGTTATCTCGCTTATACCGAAAGCTGTGCTTTTGATCTTACTTCTTGTGATAATAAACACTCAGCTCACGGAAAGCGTTGTTACGGGAACATTTGAAAAGGGTCTTGTTTTTTCTATCCTTGCACTTGGAATATTCATCTCATTCAGGATACTTGATATCCCTGACCTGTCGGTAGACGGAACTTTCACCCTTGGCGTTGCAGTATCAGTTATGCAGGCTTTCAACGGCGACCCTATCAAGGGAATACTGCTGTCAATAGTTGCAGGAGCTATCGCAGGAAGTGTGACGGGAATACTTATCACAAAACTCAACGTTCAGCCTATACTTGCGGGAATAATCACAATGACGGCTCTTTATTCCATAAACCTGAAAATCATGGACAGACCTAATATTTCACTCTATAAGAAAGATACTATATTTACAATGGCTCAGAAATATTTCGGCGACTATTACAAGCTTGCGGCGGCAGGTATCGTGCTTGTTATTGCGGCTGTTCTGCTTTTCTGGTTTCTTAAAACTCAGGCAGGAATGTCACTTAGAGCCACAGGCGACAACGAATACATGGTTAGGGCTTCTTCAATAAACTCAGACAGAATGAAGATACTGGGCTTTGCCATTGCAAACGCTTTGGTATCCCTTTCAGGCGCAATGTACGCTCAGTATTCCTCGGCAGGCGACTCAAACAGCGGTACAGGTATGCTGGTGGTAGGTCTTGCCTCTATCATTATCGGCGAGATATTCTTCAGCAAGCACTCGATCCTCTGCGGAATACTTGCGGCGATATTCGGTGCGGTGGCATACAGATTTGTTCTTGCTTTTGCAATGAATCTCGGTATGGACAGCAACTACACAAAGCTTTTCTCAGCCTGCATAGTTGCCCTTGCTATCTCTCTGCCTGCTATCAAGAAGTATATCACAAAGGCATACAAGCGTGTATGCAGTGACAAATAGGAGGTTTAAAATGCTTAAGCTTGAAAATATAAACATAACCTTCAACAAGAACACTGCCAATGAGCGTAAGGCACTCCAGCACATAGACCTTGATGTGGCTGACGGAGATTTCGTTACTGTAATAGGTTCAAACGGTGCAGGAAAATCCACACTTATGAACGTTATCAGTGGCAGCTACGAGGCTGACACCGGCAAGATATTCCTTGACGGAAAGAACATCACTCACCTAAAGGAGCATCAACGTGCAAGAACTATAGGCAGGCTTTTCCAAGACCCGCTGAGAGGAACTGCGCCAAACATGACCATAGAGGAAAATCTCGGCCTTGCCTACAGTCGTGGAAAGCGTCGTTCGCTGACTATCGGTATCAGGAAAAAGGACGTTTCAGTGTTCAGAGAAAGGCTCAAGGAGCTTGACTTAGGTCTTGAGGACAGAATGAAAATGCCTGTGGGCCTGCTCTCAGGCGGACAGCGACAGGCGCTCACATTGCTTATGGCGACTATCGTTACACCAAAGCTTCTGCTTCTTGACGAACACACTGCGGCACTTGACCCCAAGACCGCAGAAAAGGTCATGAGGATAACCGAAAAAATAGTAAAAGAAAACGCACTGACTACTCTTATGATAACACACAACATTTCAAATGCCATTGAATACGGCAACAAGACTATCGTAATGAGCCAAGGCAAACTGCTTCTTACTATCGAGGGCGAGCAGAGAGCAAACATGACGGTGGAAAAGCTTATGAAGCTTTATTCCGACACTGCCGAGGACGAACTTTCAGACAAGATGATACTTCAAGAATAATTAGACATACAAAAAGCTGCGGAGGGAAAACTCCGCAGCTTTTACTTTTGTTCTTTCACATAAGACTAAACATATGTTATATCTATTCCTGCGATCTTTGCTCTGCCCTTTATGATAAGAATCTTTTCTTTTTCATCATAAGCTCCGTTAGGCTGGTCTATTCCGCCAAGAACGCAGTCGGCTTCCACCTTTATGCCCCAGTTCTTCGGGATATAAAGCTCCACTCCGCCGCAAAGCACATCAACATTCAGCTCGACTTCGTTTCCTGCCATATCGGCAGAATCGAAATACACCTCCATACCGCTGTAACGGCAGCTTATGTCAACTCTTTTCAACACCTTTGAGGTTATATACTTTGTGCAGCCTGAAAATTTTGCGTCGATACGCACATATTCCCCGTTGTCTGAAGATTTATCCCATGCAGGATTATCGGTAGTGTGGGTGGTCCACTTGTTTTGGGTAAACCTGTAGCGGTAAGGGAAAATAAATGAAAATCCCACGCTGAGAAGCAGTGCCGCACCCAAAACAGGCCATGGGGTGAACTTCTCGATGCCGAGAGTTTCGTCAAAGAGTATCGCCATGATAGCCATAGGGAAGAATATTCCCCAGAAGTTAAGGTGTCTGACGCTCGTTACGATAACAGGAACGAGGAGCAGTGAGATCACAACGCTCCACACGCTTACACTTCCAAGCAGACCTGTGCGGTCAAGGATAAGCGCAACGCCCGCAAGGATAAAGAACAAGCCCCATATAAGATTTTTGTTTTTCATAGAAATCTCCTTTCTCCAAGTCTGAGCTTCAAAAGCTTGTAATAGCTTCGTGAGGCGTAAAGCTGTTTGTGAGTGCCTGCAAAGCTTATAAGGCTTGCAGAGGTTATGTTTCGCTCAACGGAATAGATGTGCTTTACATTCACGATTGCTGATTTTGACACCCGCACGAACTTTCGTGGAAGTATCTCTTCAAGCTCGAAAAGCTTCATTTTGACCTGAAAAACGTCGTCAGAGGTATGTGCGTTAAGATTATGTTCCCCTGTTTCAAAAAACAGTATGGAATCAAGGGGAGGATAGAACTGAACAGCGTCTTTGAAAAAAGCTATCTCAGGATCGCCCTCTGCCGACTCCGCCGCCCTTTTCATTTTAAGCACACGTTCATCGGGCTGTGCGCACCTTATGACTATCTCGTCTTCAGACATATTCTCGTCTATCTCTATCCTGACCTTCACGCTTTCACCCCCGTTTTATCTGACAGCCTTATTATAATCTATTTTTCTTTTCATGTAAACCCCTTTTGGCTGACAGGTGCAGATTTCTATGCAAGAGGTAAATTTTATGGTCCAAAGGGGTGCTGACCATGCAGCACCCCCTCGATTTAGTTTTTTACCAGTAGCTTGCCTCGCTGCCTGTGCCGTTTTGCATATATTTGTATATGAGTTCAAAAAGCTCGCTGTTGTCAACATTGTTTTGTTCCATATAATCCACAACGCCCTGAGCGGTAAGACCGCTTGCATAGTCGCTGTTTCTAAGCACCATTGCAAACTCTGCCGCAGAGCAAGCCTTTGCAAAATTCTGTGACACAGCCTCTGTATAGTCAGAACACATAACAGACTTGTCTATAAGCTTGCTTTCGCTCGCCTCCGGGTCTTTATACCTCACTGAAACTGTGAGCATTTCCCCGCTGAGCTCGTTGGTTTCAGCCTTGCTCTCGTTATCCTGATATTTCAGCGACTTTTCATTGCCGTTATTTGGCACTATCTCATACAAAACCGTGACCTGCTGACCCGAACCGATATCGCCTGCGTCCTTTGTATCGTCCTCAAAGTCCTCGTCATTGAGAAGTCTGTTTTCATAGCCCACCAGCCTGTATGCTGAAACATTTTCGGGATTAAACTCTATCTGCACCTTTGCGTCCTTTGCGACAGTGAAAAGAGTTCCGCTCATTTCTGTTACAAGCACTCTTTTTGCTTCGTCAACGCTGTCGATATAAGCATAGTTTCCGTTGCCGTTATCAGCAAGGGCTTCAAGCCTGTTATCCTTATAGTTTCCTGAGCCGAAGCCAAGCACTGAGAGATATACCCCTGAGTCACGCTTTTGTGATATAAGATCGGTAAGCTCTTCTTCACTTGACAGACCAACGTTCAGATCGCCGTCAGTTGCAAGTATAACTCTGTTGTTGCCGCCCTCTATGAAATACTCCTCTGCAAGCTTGTAAGCTGTGGTAATTCCTGCCGCACCTGCTGTCGAGCCGCCTGCTGACAGGCTGTTAAGTGCTGAAACTATCTCCTCGCTGTTGTCGCCACTTTCGCCCTCAAGAACAACGCTGTCGCTGCCTGCATAAGTGACGATAGAAACTCTGTCATCAGCCCCAAGGTTTTCAGCAAGCATTGAGAAAGCCTGCTGAACAAGAGGAAGCTTATCCTCGTCCTCCATTGAGCCGCTCACGTCTATGAGGAAAACAAGGTTTGTAGGAACGTCCTTGACCTTTGCTTCCCTTGCCTGAAGCCCCACCAGCATAAGCTTTGCTTCACTGTTCCAAGGACAATCGGAAAGCTCGGTATTTATAGACACCGCACCCTCCGCAGGCTTTTCATAGTCATACTTGAAATAGTTTATGAACTCCTCTGTTCTCACAGCGTCAGTGTCGACCTCCCAGCCGTCGTTTATCATTCTTCTCACGTTTGTATAGGAAGCAGTGTCAATGTCTGTGGAAAAGGTGGAAAGCGGTTCGTCTGAAACGAGCTTATAGCCGTTTTCGGTCAGATGGTTATATTCCTCGGTATTGTAACCCCCTCCTATATTCGCCGTGCCGTCAGTATCTCCGGCTGTAACATTGCTGTATCTGTAGTTTTCCGCAGTTGTTCTTTCATTGTTATAGCTGCCGCTCTTTCTGCTCTCCGAGCCGTCATAACCGCTTCCGCATGAAGCAAGCATTGTCGCCGTCATCATAAGCGACAGAGCTGTGATCAAGTTTCTTTTTATGCTGTTTGAAGTTGTCTTTTTCATAGCTGTCATCTCCCGTAAAATAGCGTGGGCGATATGCCCTTGCGTTGTTAGCTACATAGTCCTCCACTTAGCAAGCAGGTCTTGCAGATCGTTTTTCGAGGAATATCTCATTCGGTCATAGAAATAATCGTTCTTGCTTTTCTGCGAGTCTTTAAGAATACCCGAATCATCGTCAAGACTTTTCCAGCCGTTTTGAAAAACGATATCCCCGTCAAGAGAAATTTCTATCTGAGGTGCATTTTCAAATGCCATAGAATAAATGCCGTTTTCTTTCCTCAGTGGTATGAAATATTCTCTGTTTTCCTGCATGATATAAGGGGTAGAGCTTTCAATGGTGATATTTGTTTCGCTTTCTTCTCCTGTCTTTGATACAAGGCTGTTTATTCTCAGGGTGTAATGTGCGCTGTCGCTGTCGAGCCTTGCTGAAAGCACTGTCACATCTGCAAAGAAGTCTGTATCTTCCAGAACGCTGTCCTCTGTGAAATAATCATCGCCCTTTGGAATGTAGCTGTCCTCATAAGCCTTTGTGTCTGTGTGGCTGAAACTGAGCTGTTCGTATGTCTTTTCTTCTCTGTTTTCAAGCCTAGCCTTGTCAGCCGTTTCTACGCTATGCTTTGAAACACTGTCCGACTCTGAGCGGATATCGGCGTAAAGGCTTACGCCGCCGATAATAAGCACGAGCGAGGCTGCTGCCGCTGCAAATTTTCTGTAATTTCTGCGGCTTACTTTTATCTGTGTCTGATCTTTGTCCGTTTTGTTTTCAAGCTGTCCCTCTATCCTGTCCCAGAGCTTTTCCATGTCAGGGGCAGTATCAGAAATATGCTTTTTGTAAAGAAATTTTATGTTCTTAGCCATAGATACTGTCCTCCTTTATGGTCTTTTTTAGTTTGAAAACAGCCTGACGGTATTTCCATGTGACAGTACCCAGCGGCTTCCCCACTGCCCGACTTATCTCACGAAATGTCATATCCATTCCAAGCCTCATGTTCAGGATATCCCTTTCGCCCTCTGAAAGCAGCTTCAAAGCCTCCTCGAAGGTGAGCTTTCCGATCACATCGTCGTCTACCCGCATACTGTCCTGCTGTTCTTTGTGCCCTGCTTCATCATCGTCAAGGGTCGGCGTTTCGTGCCGCCTTTTTCTGATAAAGTCAAGAGCGAGATTTTTCGCCATTACAGTCAGATATCGCTTATGCCCCGTTCCCTTTCGGTACTGACCTGCGGTGTCCCATAGCTTTAGGAAAAAATCTGATGTGAGGTCCTCAGCGTCCTGAGGACTTTTCACAATGTCAAGCATGATGTTATATATCACCTTGCCGTAGCATTGATAGATCTCCCTAAGCCCGTTTTTGTCATTTTTCAGGATCAGCTCCACCCTGAAATCGAACTCAGTGTCGGTCAAGTCTTTCACACCCCTCGATAACTTATATACGATTCTGCACGGGAGATTTTATGGCAAAATAGTATACAAATTTTACTTTTATTTTTTGTGCATTGATAACAAACTTATGTACAAACACGATTGTGCCGATAAGATATTTTAGCACATTAAAGCATATCTGTCAAATAAAAGAACACACCCCCGTCCATATGAACGAGGATGCGTTCTTTGCGTGAAGATCTATGAGAAATTATTTGGAGAGGTCAATATTTCTTACAGCGTCCCTTACCTTAAGAACAAAGGTCGGAGAAACTGAAAGCTCGTCAATGCCCATTCTCAGGAAGGTTTCTGTGAGAGTAGTGTCAGCCGCAAGCTCACCGCATATACCTATCCATGCGCCGTTCTTGTGGGCATTCTCTGCAGACATTTCAATAAGTCTAAGTATAGCCTCATGGTGAGTGTCGCAGAACTGCTCTATATCAGGGTTCTGTCTGTCGCAAGCAAGGGTATACTGAGTGAGGTCATTAGTGCCAACGCTGAAAAAGTCCACAAGCTTTGCAAGCTTATCGCTTATGATAGCCGCAGCAGGGGTCTCTATCATGATGCCAAGCTCAACGCTGTCAGAAACTGTTATACCCTGTTCTTTAAGCTCAGCCTTGACTTCACCACACATAGCAAGGGCTTTTTCTACCTCTGAAACGCTTGTTATCATAGGGAACATTATGCCCAGATTGCCGTATACGGAAGCTCTGAAAAGCGCTCTGAGCTGAGTTTTGAATATCTCAGGTCTTGTAAGACAAATTCTTATTGCTCTGTATCCCAAAGCTGGGTTTTCCTCTTTTTTCAGACCGAAATAATCCACCTGCTTGTCAGCACCGATATCGAGCGTTCTTATGATGACCTTTTTCCCTGCCATGCTCTCAAGAACACGCTTATAAGCATGAAACTGCTGTTCCTCTGTAGGGAAATCTGAGTTTTCAAGATAGAGAAACTCGCTTCTGAAAAGACCTATTCCTCCTGCGTCATTGAGAAGCACAGCACCGATGTTGTCAACGCTTCCGATATTTGCATAAATGTTTATCTTTTTACCGTCCTTTGTGACATTCTCCTTGCCTTTGAGGGTCTGCAAAAGACGCTTTTTCTCCTCGTCTGCTTTCTGCTTTGCGGTAAGTTCAGCGGTGGTCTTTTCATCAGGGTCAACGAATATCTCCCCTGTGAAACCGTCAACGATAGCAAAGTCGCCGTCCTTTATTTCTGACAGGAATTTGCTTCCTACACCTATTACCGCAGGTATGTTCATATTTCTTGCAAGGATAGCTGTATGTGAATTTGATGAGCCATGTGCAGTAACAAAGGCAAGCACCTTGTCTTTATCAAGAGATATAGTTTCGCTTGGTGCAAGATCATCGGCACAAACTATCATCTTGTCGTCACCTGCTGAGCCGTCGCTGACATTGCCCGTGAGGTTTGCGATGATCCTGTTGGAAATATCCTTTACATCTGCGGCTCTTGCCTGCATATAAGGATCGTCCATAGAAGCAAACATCTCCGCAAAGTTGTCTGCCGTCACTGCCACTGCATATTCTGCGTTGACCTTCTGGCTGTCGATGATATTCTCTATAGACTCGTTATAATCATCATCTTCAAGCATCATCATGTGTATCTCAAAGATCTGAGCGTTTGTTTCGCCAACCTCTCTGAGTGCCTTGTCATAAATGCTCTGGAGCTGTTCTGTGGCTGCCTGCTTAGCTTTGGCAACTCGCTTCTTTTCTCCCTTGCTGTCTTCTGTGTGAATACGTTTTATAGCGGTATCCTGCTTTTTGAATACTGAGATCTTACCCATTGCTACCGCACCGTAAACGCCTTTTCCTGTATACTTAGTCATAAATATCCGCCTCTTTTCTCATAGATCTTATTATTTTTCACGCTGTTTCCAGCCGATGGGACGCCCCTGCGAACACGCCGCAGAAACGTCCCGCCGGCTGGACGGCTTTTACCGCCCAGCTGACAGATAATAATTAAAGTGTTTTCTCAAAAAATGCCTTGAGTGCTTCGGAAGCCTTGTCCTCGTCTGCACCCTCGCAGGTAACAGTAACAGTATCGCCCTGCTTAACGCCAAGACCCATAAGAGCCATAAGCTTTGTGATGTTCACGCTCTTTCCGCCCTTTTCGATAGTGCAAACGCTCTCGAACTCCTTTGCTTTCTTTGCAAGAAGTCCTGCTGGTCTTGCGTGGATACCAACTTCGTCTGTGATAGTGTAGCTAAATGTTTTCATGATGAATACCTCCAAATAATTATTTTATCTTCAAGATCATATCTCCTGCCGAAACGCTGTTTTGTGCAACAGGTTCAACAGACGCATAATCGTCCGTGTTGCCTATTATTAAAGGCGTTGTCACCTTATAGCCTGCGGCTTTTATCTTATCCATATCAAAGCTTATGAGCAGGTCGCCTTTTTTAACTTCCTGACCGTCGCTGACATGGGCTTCAAAATACTGTCCGCCAAGCTTTACAGTGTCGATACCGATATGGAGAAGTATCTCCACTCCATCGTCCGATACCATATTTACGGCATGCTTTGTGTCAAAAACGCTGTCTATCTTTCCGTCGCATGGGGCGTAAAGCTTGCCCTCTGACGGCTCAACGGCTGCGCCCTCGCCCAGTATCTTTTGTGAGAACACCTCGTCCTCAACGTCCTCAAGCTTAACAGCAGTGCCGTTCATGTGGGAGTAAAGCGTTATTGTCTTGCCGTTAGTTTCTGTGTTTTCTGCACCCTCGGTCTGCGGTTTTTCTTCTATTTTATCAGAAGCTTTCTCAGTGCCGATAATGCTGTCAGGGTCGTCGCTGTATGGTGAATCAATAAAATCCTCAAGATCTGATTTTATAACTGAGACCTTTGGTCCGTAAATGACCTGAACGCCGTTGCCCTTGTGGATAACGCCCGAAGCACCGCTGGCTTTGAGCATATCGTCCATGACCTTTGAGGCGTCATTTACTGTAACTCTAAGTCTTGTTGCACAGCAGTCAACGTCGGAAAGGTTATCTTTACCCCCAAGACCTTTGAGTATCATTGCGCTTACAACGTCTGAAGCCCTCTTGTCTGTGCTCTTTACCTTTGCCGCCTTAGCCTCGTTCACGTCGCTTCTGCGATAAAGCTTAGGCTCAACGTCATCAGGCTCTCTGCCAGGTGTTTTAAGATTCATCTTTGTTATCATAAAGTAGAACACAAAGTAGTAAACAACTGCATAGATAAGTCCAACAACAACTATCCATATCCAGTGGGTCTTTGCGTTGCCCTGCAAAATTCCGAAAAGGGTCATGTCTATAAGACCGCCTGAGAATGTCATTCCAACGCCAACGTTAAGAATGTGCATGAGCATATAGGAAAGTCCTGCCAATACACAATGAACAGCGTACATAAGAGGAGCAACAAACAGAAATGTGAACTCCAAAGGCTCTGTTATACCTGTTATCATTGAAGTAAGAGCCGCTGACAGAAGCAAGCTTCCTACTACCTTTTTCTTTTCAGGACGGGCAGTTTTGTACATTGCAAATGCTGCAGCAGGAAGACCAAATATCATGAACGGGAATTTTCCTGCCATAAATCTTGTTGCCGATACTGAGAAAACTTCTGTTGACTTTGAAGCAAGCTCTGCAAAGAAGATGTTCTGTGCGCCTGCTACCATGTTGCCGTCTATCATCATCGAGCCGCCAAGCTCTGTCTGCCAGAAAGGCATATAGAAAACGTGATGAAGTCCGAATGGGATAAGAGCACGTTCAAGTATTCCGTATATCCATGTGCCTGCATAGCCTGAGTTGAGAACGAGCACGCCAAGCTTTGAGATACCAAGCTGTACGATAGGCCACAGATAGAACATTATGATACCAACGATAAGGTATGTGACAGTTGAAACGATAGGAACAAATCTTGTTCCGCCGAAGAATGAGAGCACCTGCGGAAGTTCTGTTTTATAGAACTTGTTGTGCAGTGCCGCAACGCCAAGTCCTACAAGGATACCGCCGAAAACGCCCATTTGCAGCGTGGTGATACCAAGCACTGACGTTGTGGAGTTTTCTGCCATTGCCTCAACGCCGCCCTTTGCGGTGATAAGTGCGCTGATTGTGGTGTTCATTACGATATAGGCGATAGCACCCGAAAGGGCTGCGACTTCTTTTTCCTTCTTTGCCATTCCGATAGCAACGCCCATTGCAAACAGAAGCGCAAGGTTATCGAAAACGGCGCTTCCCGTTTTGCTCATTATGTCGAGTATAGTGTAAAGCACACCGCCCTCATAGATGAATTTGCCAAGATGATAGGTTTCGATAGTTGTGGCGTTGGTGAAAGAGCTGCCTATTCCAAGAAGCAGACCCGCCACCGGCAGCAATGCGATAGGGAGCATGAAAGAGCGTCCCACACGCTGCAATACGCCGAAAATTTTATCCTTCATAATAATAATATCCTCCAAAAAAATTATATCTCAGTCGAATTATCATTATGGTACCGTTAATGATAATACCGCAGCGAATACATTATATATAAGCTGTGGCAACAATGCCTATCCGCTTATTTTTTTCAGATGAATAGTAAGAGTTATCATTTCATCTTCCGATATAGTTTTAGCATAATTCTTCAAAATATGATCCTGCATATGCTTTGCGCATTTATACTGCTTTTTGAATTTCTTTTTTATGATATCAGCGAACTCCTCGTCCCTGCTGAGAACATTAGGAAGCTCCTGAGATTTGAAGAGTCTTTTCGCAAGATATTTTAAATGCACAAGGAATCTTTCATATGCCACTGACGTTTTATTTATCTTTCCTGACAGACAAGCGTCCGCTATCTCAGCACAACTGTTCACCATTTTAGTGATATCCTGTATCTGTTCCATTTTTGTGCCCAGCCTTGCGTTTATTATGTGCATTGCGATAAAGCCCGCTTCATCACCCCTCAGCTCAACGCCCAAACGCTGATATATCTCCGCCACGCAATATCTTCCAAGAGCAAGCTCCTTCGGGAAGCAGTCGCTTATGGCGTCCATAAGCGGGTTTTCAAATTCAAGTCCCTGCTTTTTTCTTTCAATGGCAAATGAGATGTGGTCTGAAAGTGTTATTATAAGCGACTCGTTTAGCTGTCCGTCGATATGTGAAGAAATATAGTCCACAAGATCTGCCGTAAGCTTTATATGCTCATATGGTATCTCGGTCAGACACTCGATAAGCCTTTTTCTAAGCTCTGAGTCTGTAACAAGATACATTTTCTGTATTTTATCCTTGTCAGGCTCGTCGCCGTATTTTTTTCCAAAGCCTATTCCCTTGCCTGAGATTATCTGCTCTTTTCCTTTATCGTCTATGACGCTTACGGTGTTATTATTTATCACCTTGATTATTTTCATTAAAAATCCCCCTATAAAATCAAAAAAACCAACCTTAATACGAACTCACACAATATGTCCGTACAAAGTTGGTCATGCCCAGTCTATAAATGAAAGGTAACACTCCAATAAAAGATGTTATGTATCAATTTCACTATAATTATATTAACATACCTACATTTATTTGTCAACAGCATACATAAAATTTGTTTTCTGAATCTGTTTTTTTAACAAATAAACTTATTTTGTTTTGTATAAAACCTACAATTATCAGCCTGAAAAGCACAAAAAAGCCGTGGAAACACTGCTGTTCCCACGGCTTTCGGTATGTTAAGAGAGTATCTATATAGCTTTATTACTTTGTCATAAGCTCGCAAACAAGGTTTGCAAACTCAACAGGGTTGTCGATAGACATTCCCTCGATAAGCAAAGCCTGATCGTAAAGAAGCTTTGCATAGTCTTTCAGCTTGTCCTTATCGTTAGCATAGAGGTCTTTCAGCTTCTCAAAGATAGGGTGATTTGGATTTATCTCCAGTGCCTTTTCAGCCTTTACCTTATTGCCGTCATTCTGAGGCATAGCGTTGAGGACCTTCTCCATTTCGATAGTTATGCTGCCGTCTGATGAAAGACAAACAGGGTGAGTTTTAAGCTTCTTTGAAAGACGGACAGTCTTTACCTTGTCGGCGATAGCTTCCTGCATGAAAGTGAACATATCCTTGTTCTCTTCGTCAAGCTTTTTAGCCTCTTCCTTTTCTTCCTCTGTGTCAAGGTCGAGATCAGCAT
Source organism: Ruminococcus sp. RTP21359st1_H3_RTP21359_211015 (assembly GCF_040909065.1). Lineage (NCBI taxonomy): Bacteria > Bacillati > Bacillota > Clostridia > Eubacteriales > Oscillospiraceae > Ruminococcus > Ruminococcus sp. RTP21359st1_H3_RTP21359_211015. The sequence continues at coordinate 63,201 of NZ_JBDGDD010000012.1, read as the reverse complement.
CGCTTATGGACTTGAAAGGCTTGCCGTCATAGTTTATCATCACCTTGATAGCGAACTCGTCAACGTCCTGTGTAAAGTAAAGAACTTCATAACCCTTATCCTTGATCTTTTCAAGCTGAGGGAGCATTTCGATCCTTTCCTTTGTTTCGCCGCAGGCATAATAGATCTCTTTCTGATCTTCTTTCATTCTTGAAACATACTCTTTGAGTGTAACGTTCTTGCCGTCAAATGAGGACGGGAACATAAGGAGATCTTTCAGAGTTTCGTTTGCAGCGCCGTATGACTGATAAATGCCAAACTTAAACTGAAGCCCGAATACGCTGTAGAACTTCTCATACTTCTCACGGTCGTTTTTCAGAAGCTTTGCAAGCTCGTTTTTTATGGACTTTTCAAGGTTCTTTGCGATTATCTTGAGCTGTCTGTCCTGCTGTAAAAGCTCACGGGAGATGTTCAGTGAGAGATCCTCAGAGTCAACAACGCCCTTTACAAAGCTGAACCAGTCAGGAAGCAGGTCTGCACACTTTTCCATTATCATTACACCGCTTGAATAAAGCTGGAGTCCCTTTTCATAGTCCTTTGAGTAATAGTCAAAAGGCGCACGGGCAGGTATATAAAGCAGTGCGTCATATGTTGCAACGCCCTCGTTCTTTGAATGGATATGTGCAACAGGTGGCTCATAGTCGCCGAACTTCTCCATATAGAAGTTGTTGTAATCCTCGTCCTTTAGCTCGCTCTTGTTCTTCTTCCAGATAGGGGTCATGCTGTTAAGAGTTTCGATAGCCTTGTGTACCTCAGGCTCTTTACCCTCCTCATTATAATGAGTATGCTCGACTTCCATTCTGATAGGGAATCTGATGTAGTCAGAATATTTCTTTACAAGCGACTGTATCTGATACTGATCAAGATATGTTGAATACTTCTCGTCATCAGTATCGTCCTTGAGTTTAAGTGTGATAGTTGTGCCGACGCCGTCAGGCTTGTCACACTCTTCTATTGTGTAGCCCTCAACACCGTCAGATGTCCACTTATAAGCCTGATCGCTGCCAAAAGCCTTTGTTACAACGGTAACTTCCTTTGCTACCATAAAAGTAGAATAGAAGCCTACACCGAACTGACCGATGATATCAACATCGTCCCCAAGGTCATTGTCTTTCTTGAAAGCGAACGAGCCTGAGTTTGCGATAGTACCAAGGTTGTTTTCAAGATCTTCCTCGGTCATACCGATGCCGTTATCAGAAACTGTAAGCGTTCTGTTTTCCTTGTCGATAGCGATATTGATAGCGAAGTCGCTCTTTTTCATTCCCACAGAAGTGTCTGTCAAGGACTTGAAATACAGCTTATCAATAGCGTCGCTTGCATTTGAGATTATCTCTCTGAGAAAAATCTCCTTATGAGTGTAGATCGAATTGATCATCATATCAAGCAGTCTTTTGGATTCTGCCTTAAATTCTTTTGTCTGCATAAAATCTCGACCTTTCCTTAATAATATTTTACTTTCTTTGAATACTGTTCCATATAATTAGCACTCTATCTATTTGAGTGCTAATTATATTATACAACAAGGTTGATAAAATGCAATAGTTATCACAAAATTTCTCTTATTTATTTACAAATCCATAACATTTCATCACATACCTGACAAAATACCATTTGCAAAAGCACCATGTTGTGTGTTATAATATATAGATAAGACCGAACAAGGGAGGAATAATATTTGACTACCAAAAAGTCTGTTTCTCTGCTGACCCCTGAAAAACAGCAGGAAAAGAAACTTCTTACTATAGATTGCGTGAAAATTTCACTTCTGCTCATTTTATACAACATGCTAAACAGGATATTCGCAGTGTTATTCTTTTACGTTGCATACACTTATCACTCAGGAAAATTCACTCTTAGCTACTCGGCAGTTCTCAGCTATCTGAAAAAGCAGACCGCTTTTATAAGCTCAACTACTTTTTCCATGACGGCAAATTTGTTTATTACTCTTATGAGCGTGCTTGTTTTTGGGATAGTTTTTGCTATACTTTTCCGAAAACGAGAATCAAGCTTCATAAAGCCGAAAAAAGGCACGGCAGTAAAAGGGTTAAAATGGTTTTCAGCCTGCTTTGTGATAAACATTCTGCTGTCACAGCTCATATCTATCCTCACGGGTATACTTGGTCAAAACGGAGTGACAGTTCCCACAAGCGATTTTTCCATTCATCAGCCCTCTGCCATTGCAGTAATAGTGCAGTTCTCATACGTTGTGATAATAGCCCCTATCGTGGAGGAATTTATCTACCGTGGAGCGATCCTCACGGCTCTAAGCCCATACGGAAGGGGTGCGGCGGTGCTTTTCTCGGCACTTGCATTCGGACTTATGCATGGAAATATCCCTCAGGCGGCTTCGGCATTCGGCACAGGACTTGTTTACGCTATTATCGCCGCAAAGTGCGGCTCGATACTGCCAACAGTTATAATACACTGTCTAAACAATCTGCTTGCAAACTTCTCGTCCATATCTGATGCGATAGGGCTTGAACACTATGAAACCTTCATGAGCGTTGCTGAGATAGTCATAGGTCTGGCGGGCTTTATGGTGCTTTTCACAAGCCTTAAAAAGCTTATCATTGATGACAGCAAAAACGTGCTTACACCGAAAGAATGTCGCAGATACGTCTTTACAAACCCTGCCACTATAGTATATATGCTCTGCCTTATCATACCGATAATAAAGAGTCTTGTCCAAGCAAACAGCTAAAAATCACAAACCAAAAAACGGGTGACTGCCAATAACAAATTGACAGCCACCCGATATTTTTTCATCCAAAAAACCTATTAATAAGCCTTGCCCCAAAGCACCATATGCTTCGCAGGTTTTCCACAGCACACGCAGGTATCTGCTATCTCTTCCTGCTCGAACGGGATACATCTTGAACCTACTCCTGTGAGTTCCTTTACCTTATCCTCGCAAGCTTCATCGCCGCACCACATTGCCTTAACAAAGCCGTCGCCCTTTTCCTCAAGAGCCTTTGTTATCTCGTCAAGTGTCTTGCAAACATAGGTACGTCTTTCTCTGTTTTCAAGTGCCTTTGCATAAAGGCCATCATGAACAGCCTGAAGTCTTTCATTTACAGTTTCAACAAGCTCACCAAGCTTGCAGAATACCTTTTCTCTGTTGTGTCTTGTAACAAGCACACACTGATCGTTCTCAATATCCTTTGGACCAATTTCAAGTCTTACAGGAACGCCCTTCATTTCATACTGTGCAAACTTCCAGCCAGGTGACTGCTCTGAATCGTCGAGCTTAACTCTTATGCCTGCATTTTTAAGCGTGTTGTAAAGCTCGTTAGCCTTGTCAAGAACACCCTCTTTGTGCTGTGCTATAGGTACGATAACTACCTGAACAGGTGCAACAGCAGGTGGCAAAACAAGTCCGTTATCGTCGCCGTGTGTCATTATAACTGCACCGATAAGCCTTGTCGTAACGCCCCATGATGTCTGGAATGGGTGTGCAAGCTTATTATCTCTTCCAGTATAAGTGATATCGAAAGCCTTTGCAAAGCCATCGCCAAAGTAATGCGAAGTGCCTGCCTGCAAAGCCTTGCCGTCGTGCATAAGAGCCTCAATAGCGTATGTTGCTTCTGCACCTGCGAACTTGTCGCTCTCTGTCTTTCTGCCCTTTACGACCGGCATAGCAAGCTGCTGCTCGCAGAAATCAGCGTATACGTTGAGCATTCTCTCTGTCTCCTCGATAGCCTCCTCAGGTGTCTCGTGGATAGTATGACCCTCCTGCCACAGGAACTCTCTTGAACGAAGAAATGGTCTTGTTGTTTTTTCCCAACGTACAACAGATACCCACTGATTATAAAGCTTGGGAAGATCTCTGTAGGAATGAACTATATTAGCATAATGCTCGCAGAAAAGCGTTTCAGACGTTGGTCTTACGCAAAGTCTGTCTTCAAGCTTTTCACTTCCGCCGTATGTTACCCAAGCTACCTCAGGAGCAAAGCCCTCAACGTGGTCTTTCTCCTTCTGAAGCAGGCTCTCAGGGATAAACATAGGCATACAAACATTTTCATGACCAAGCTCCTTGAACTTTGTGTCAAGTATATGTTGGATATTCTCCCATATTGCGTAGCCGTAAGGTCTTATTACCATACAGCCCTTTACGCTTGTGTATGAAACAAGCTCAGCCTTCATACATATATCAGTATACCACTTTGCGAAATCCTCGTCCATGGAGGTTATCGCATCAACCATTTTCTTATCCTTAGCCATTTATAAAACCTCTTTCTTATATCATTCAGGCATTGTCATTATTCTTGTTGCCGTCGTCTTTTTTAACAGCTTCACTGCTGACATTCTTCTTTTTCTTTTTAAAATTAAGAGCATAGATATCCTCGTTATATATCTTATAGTTGGGATCCCAGCCGTCAATGTGGGACTTATCAAATATGCCCTGTACCTTATAGTTCTCAGGATCATTCCCTGTATTCTCACCGTCCACCCTTTCGGGATCGTCCTTTTCGGCAAGCTCAGGGTGACGTTTTTCAATAAATCGTGCTATTTTTGGAGTGATAAGGCAGGCAATGACGATAAAGGTCATTATTACGACACAGCCTGCTGCCAGCTTCAACAGCAATAGCAGTAATTCTTTATTCAGACAAGTCACCTCTTTTCGCAAACATAAAGTTATTATAGCACAATTATTATCCAAATTCAAGAGGTGAAATATGAATTTACCGCCATTTCTGACCTTTAGAACGAAAAAAAGGCGGAACAAAGTCCGCCTTAAAGCATTTTCTTTCGTTTGAAAAAGATTATACACACTATCACTACTATTATACTAAGGGCTATAACACCCGGATACCCCTCTCTAAGTTCGGGCATATTCTGAAAGTTCATGCCATACCAGCCCGTGATAAGGGTCAGAGGGAAAAATATAGTGGATATGACCGTAAGAAACTCCATATTCTTGTTCTGCTGAGCATTGACATGGGACTGATAAGCGTCTCGCACCTGCGTTGCATATTCAAGAAGATGTACAGTTCTGCCCATGAGCCTGTCGGCACGGTCTGAGATAGTGCCGAAATATTTTTTCTGCCTTTTCTCAAAGAAGCCGTTCTCGTCCTCTTCAAGCTCTCTGCCCAGATCCATTATTTCATCATAGTAGCTTCTCAAAATAAGAAGCTCTTTTCTGATAGGCGTTATGGTTTCAAGAAAATCGTCCGTCTTGCCATCGTTTACGTTCTCCTCAAGCTCCATAAGCTTTTGCTCATGTTCCGCAAGAAGCTCGGTGTCACGGAGCATAAATTCGCTGAAAAAATTGTAGATAAAATGCTCCCTGCTCTCTCCCTGATTATGCCTGCTTCTCTGTATGCGTTGGACTAACCTGAGTGAAAACTCCTCATCGTCTATTATCACCATGTTTTTGTTGTCGATAAAAAACTGTATCCTGTGTCGGCTTCCCTTTATGTCAAGAAGCTTGGGGATAGAAAGCGTGCCTGCCAGACAGAAAGGCTGTGATTCTATCTTACAGAACACAACGTCACGCAGGGATATCACGCCCTCGTAGGTTATGTTCGCCGTTCTGAGAGTTTCCTCTGCGTGAGCAGAGTCGGTAATAAACACAGCCGAGCAAGTTTGTTCGCTTAGCTGTGTCGGTGTTATTTCTTCAAGTGAACCCTTCAGGGCAAATATTGTCATTTATCCTCGACCTCCGCCTTGGAAGCTCTTTCATAGGCAAGATCATAGAAAAATTCCTGAGAATTGAGTGGCTCTTTGCCGTCTGAAACAAGGGTATATTCCCCGTCAGAGTCAAGCTCTCTTGCCTGACAATTATCTGCAAGCATTTTGTCGAACATCATGCTTATCTGAGACTTGATATCCTCGTCAAGAATAGGTGTAGCGACCTCAACACGTCTGAGGGTATTTCTTGTCATAAAGTCTGCGGAAGCAATATATATCTTTCTTTCCTCGCCCTTGCCAAACATATAGATACGGGAATGTTCAAGAAAACGTCCTACAATGCTTATTATCCTGATGTTGTCGGTTTCGCCCTCAACGCCTGGGATAAGACAGCATATGCCTCTTACCACAAGGTCTATCTTAACGCCTGCTCTTGAAGCTTCGATAAATCTGTCGATTATCTTCTTATCAGTGAGAGAATTTATCTTCACGCCTATATAGCCCTCTCCCCCTGATTGTGCTATGGCTATCTGCTCGTCTATCATATCAAGCACCTTGTTTTGCAGACAATTCGGCGCAACAAGAAGCTTGTCAACGCTCTTTACAGTATCGTCAGAAGCAAGAGCATTGAACACGTCTATAGCGTCCTTTGCGATGTCCTTATCGCAGGTCATAACAGACAGGTCGGTATAAAGTCTTGAAGTTTTCTCGTTGTAGTTTCCAGTGCCTATCTGAGTATAATACTCGGTCTTTGTGCCTGAACGCTTTGTGATAAGGCAAAGCTTTGAATGTACCTTATAGCCCTCCAGACCATAGATAACAGTACAGCCAGCCTTTTCAAGTCGGCGTGACCACTCGATATTATTTTCCTCATCAAATCTCGCCTTAAGCTCCACCAATACAAGAACGTCCTTGCCGTTCTCTGCGGCTTCACAAAGGGCTTCGACCACCTCACTGTGCTTTGCCACACGATACAATGTCATTTTTATAGACACCACATTTTTATCGTCAGCCGCCTCACGGAGCATATTGATAAAAGGCTTTATGCTATCAAAAGGATAAGAAAGCAGTCTGTCTTTCTTTTTTATCTGCGGCAGGATCGGCTTGTTATCGTCAAAGGCAGTAAACCTCTGCGGAACTCTCTTTTTATAGAAAAGCTCGGTTTTCTGTCTGAGTATATCCTGTATCTGGAACAGGAATGACAGATCAAGAGGAGTGCTGTTTCTGAAAACAGATTTTTTATTCACTTCAAGCTGTTTGCAGAGCAGATCAACGATATTGTTATCAAGCTGCCTTGAAAGCTCCAGTCTGACAGGTGCAAGACGCTTTCTTTTCTTGATAAGGTCAGCCATGAACTCACGGTAATCAAGATCTTCGTCGTAAAGTGCGTCAGCGTCAATATCAGCATTTCTTGTAACTCTTATAAGTGACTTTGACTTGACGGTGTAGCCCTTGAAAATTTTAGGTACATAGTGGAGGATAAGCTCTTCAGAAAGCATATACTTGCCTGTTGAACCGACCTTTATAAGGCGTGGGAAGACCTCGCTTCCGCAGGAGATAACACCCAGCTTCTCCTTGGAATTTTTGCTTTCAAGGACAACAGCGGCATAGATATCCTTATTTTTAAGGAAAGGGAAAGGCTGTCTTTTGCCCACCACCATAGGCGACAGGAGCGGAGCTATCTGATTAATAAAATACTGTTCCAACTGAGAATTTTCCTCCGCTGTAAGCTTGGAAAAATCAACAAGAGCAACGCCCTGCTCGGCTATTTTCTTCATAAGGTCAGCGTAGATCTTATTTTTACGCTCGTTAAGCTCGCCCACTCTAGCGATAACGGCTTTGAGCTGTTCCTTAGCGGTCATATTTGTTTTATTTTCCCTGCTGTCTGGATCGACCTCCATCTGGTCAGTAAGCGAGCCTACACGAACCATAAAGAACTCGTCCAGATTGCTCTGGTAGATAGAAGCAAAAGAAAGTCCTTCACAGAGTGGCACGCACTCACGCTCAGCCTCCTCAAGGACTCTTTCATTAAATTTCAGCCATGACAGCTCTCTATTCATAAACACATTTTTCATTGTGCCATACTCCTTTTATTATGATATCAAAACATCTATACTGATTTAATATATTATATCACAAAACGGCAAATTGTTAAAGAGTTTTAAGCAAAATTCATGTAAAATATTCTTATTTTACACTTCCTATATTGTAGCTGCGCACAAAAATTATGCAAAATGACGCATTTGCTTTTTAGCGAAAGCACAATACTGTGCAAAAAGGCAAAAATCGAAAAAGTCCAAACTTTTTGTGCAAAAAAGGTTGACAACGGGGTATAAATAGTGTATAATAATCAAGTCGCTATGAGAAACGCATATGGCGGTATAGCTCAGTTGGCTAGAGCACTTGGTTCATACCCAGGGTGTCACCGGTTCAAATCCAGTTACCGCTACCACATTTCTCATAGCGAAAAATCGGCCCGTTGGTCAAGAGGTTAAGACGCCGCCCTTTCACGGCGGAATCATGGGTTCAATTCCCGTACGGGTCACCAAAGTTTAAAGCTCGGAGATAGCACATTGTGCTGTTTCCGAGCTTTTGTTATCTGAAGTTTCATACCTTCCATGTTCTGCCCTACTTTTCCACGCACACCTCACTCTTGAGTTTTTTCGCCACCTTGAAATACTCATGCATTTTCACGTCCGCAGGGTCTATCTGCAATGCAAAAGATATCCTGCCAAGCAGCGAATTTATGTACTTCTCAGGCGTAATGTCAGCACCTTTGAAAAACAGGCTTTGGGAAACTCCGTATTTCTCACAGTAATATATTTCCTGACGTATCTCCCGACGCTGTTTCGACGAGATCTGCGCCTTTTCGTTGACCACTATCCCCGTTACCTGTTGACGTTGTGATGAGCCGATAAGCGTCGTTTTTTTCATGTTTAGCTTAAACCCCATTTTCCGCAACGCCCTGCTCACAAGTTGCGTTATCTCTTTGGCGTTAAGCACAGCTTTTCCACCTGAAAATGTCATATCGTCACAGTATCTTGTGTAATTTATGCCATGCTCTCCACACCACTTGCCTATCCTCTCATCAAATCTTTTCATCACCAAATTCGATATCTGCGGAGATGTTGGCGCACCCTGTGGCAGTATGCTATTATAAGTGCATATATTTGTCAGCAGCGTTGTGGCAGGCTTAGAAAATCCAAGCTCGCACATGACCCCATAGACCTTGCCAAAATCAATGCTGTCAAAAAAGCCTGAAACATCAAGTTTAAGCACTCTCTGTTGACCAATATGCGGCTCTGCATTTTTCAAAAGCGAAGAGTTTTTGCAATATGCAGTGGCATACTCAGATACGGACAGCGTGTAAAGATACCTTTCAAGTATCCTTCTTTGAACAAGCTTGAGATATTCGTTCGGCACTTTTAACACCCTGTTTTTATGCCCTCTGCCACGATGTATTATCACCTTGCGGTAATTTGAATAACACTTTTTCTGATTTCGTTTATGATAGCGTATTCGGTTGTTGCTAAGCATATAAAGCTTTTTTAAAGGAACATCAAGCTCCTCTGAGATCCTTATGATATCATTATCAATATCATTCATTTTGTCACCTCAAAAAAAATAATAACAAGCGTCAGCACAAGATTCAAATGCTTTGGAGCCGAATTTTATTTAATGGAATTAAATCCGATTCGGTGAAAAAGCTTTTGATAAAGCTACTATTCCCTGAAACTTCCACAGCGACTCGCTGTAGTTATGCGTTTTGCAATATCGCTGCTGACGCTTGTCATATTTTATTAAACCATGTTATGTACTCATGATAAAAGCACCTTGTTTATTTTATGAGATAATTATATCACGCGAAATGCACAACAATTGGTGCATCTCGCAGAGTACAACTAAAAAAATGGCTGTATATAAACACTCTGATATCATTTTACCAATTTATGCACGACACGTCAATGGGTTATCCTGACATTTTGCGCCAAACGCCAATATTTTGTATGAATACACAAAAAAAGCATCAAAAAAGGAGCGTATTCGCAAATTTATAAGTTCCAATTACAGAGGAGTTTTTTTCAACAACATTGTTCTACCTATTCCAACACCATCTTTTACAATTGCAACATATGGTTCACCTTGGTGAAAAAAATCAATCTTTCTAATTAAACCTGATGCACCATATACATCGTATGCACCATTCTTATCAACAGCCTCAGGTAGTTTCAAATTAGAGATACCTTTTTTCGCATACATCTTCAAGTCTAACTTGCATAAGCCCATCTACAAACCCGAATTTGTTGCGTAAGTATCGTAAGAATTATTAATGCAGATTTGAGGGCTAAGCGTTTTTGGCTTATAAAGTCAAATAAGTGTCTTGTAACGGGCTTAAAAAGTGTGCTTACCCTTGTTGTTGACACGCCATGTGCTTATGTGCTACAATTCAGCAAGTAGGAAACACAACTCATAAGCGACCTTTCCGACTATTTTGACGTCGAACTTATCAACCGCTTCTCACAGAAATACACTTTCAGCGAGATATCAAGATCGGTGTACAGAAAGATAGTTGAAAAACGGCTTGCGAGCGAAATAAAAGTCATCAAAAGGCTTCACCCTGAGCTGAATATGGACTCCCTGTTCAGTGCAGACGAGCTTGCAAAGGCAGTAGATAAGATAACAGCCGACACCTACAACATCAAATCAGGTGCAAGACCTGCCATCACAGCAGTGAGCAAGTTCATTGACAATAAGCTCCTTTCACACTTCTCACGCATGGCAAAAACATACAGACCAAACCAAAACTAACGCTTCGCCATACAAAAAAATCAATGACCGCACCTTTCACGGGCGCGGTCAATTTTTTTATTCTGACAATTTTACTCTTATTAAACAGATATAAAGAAAAGAAAGATAAAAAAGCTCGAATTATGTTATTAGGATATGTCACACCCACAAAATATCACGCTAAACAGCCGATATCAAAATGTGATTTTTGCATTTGATGTGTGGGAATTGGATTTTTTCTATATGATCTTACCGTCAGACACTTCGATAACACGACTGCATTGTTCTGCGACTTTTGGATCGTGAGTAACGATAACAACTGTTTTTCCCTCTTTGTTAAGGCGTTTGAAAAGCTCCATTATCTCGGCCGAGGTCTTTGTGTCCAGCGCTCCTGTAGGCTCGTCCGCAAGTATCATGGCAGGCTCGTTGACAATTGCTCTGGCTATAGCAACACGCTGCTTCTGTCCTCCCGAAAGCTTGTTGCAAGGCTTCTTAGAAAGATCCCCCATACCAACAGCTTTTAATGCTTCAAGAGCTTTTTCTTTTTTATTCTTTATCTTTTTCTTTGCAAAATCCAATGGAATCAATACGTTTTCAAGGGCAGAAAAATCCTCAACAAGTGCAAAGTCCTGCATTACAATGCCTATCTTTTCATTCCTTATCTGTGCATACTGCCCCTCCGATAAATTTTTTACCAAAGTGCCGTCAATTGTGTACTCACCGCTCTGATAGCTGTCTATGCAGGCAAGGATATGCAAAAGTGTGGATTTTCCTGCGCCTGATTTTCCAATTATCGCTACCATTTCACCGTCTGATATCTCGCATGATACCCCATGCAAAGCCTCATATTCATTGGCTTTCTTTGGATTATATATCTTTATTATTTTATCAAGCTTTATCATTATAATGCCTCTCTTATTCATTTATCATCAAGATCTCATTTGGTGTATTTCGTCTCATTATAACGCCCGGTATCAAAAGTGAGATCAGAATATTCAAGATAACGATACATACACAGCCGATCAAGTGCAGCCAACCAAAACTTATCACTGTATTTCCCATAAATTTGCTCATAGTAAGAACATTTGAAATACACACTGCAATGGCGGCTGCCATAACTGCGGTCATAAGATCACACACAAGATCTATCTTGATATATGCGTTCCACTTTGCTCCGCAGAGATAATAGATACCATAATCTCCAAGTCTCTTTTTTATGTTCACTGCCGAAGCCGAAACTGAGCTTACAATAACAAGAACTATCACGCATATAAGCATTGGAACAAGCTTGATAAGCTGACCATTAATATATACAAGCGAATTTTCTCTGAAATCCTCAAAGTCAAAAACCCTGCCATAATCCCTCAGATATAATTCAAGCTCCTTAAAACGCTCATTGCTTACATTATCCTTTAACGTTACTATTTGATTGCCACAAGGATATATTTTACAGTTTATATCTTTAAGGCAGTCTGTCGGAACTATCAGCATCATATTGCCATGCTTATTGACATTAGCATAAAGATCTCTGAAATCAGGCTTTTCTTTTATACTATCCTCAGTGCCTAAATATGCAGATGAAAATCCCAGCAACTGTGAGCCGTCAGCTATGACACCGACAATTTCCACCTTGTTCTTAACATACTCATACTTATAAGGATCAGCATAGTCAAAATCCTCATCATCAGGGGACATCTCCCCTACTTTCTCTTTGTGCATAATGGTAACTATGTCACCCGTTTTGTAGTTGCTGTTTTCAGTCACAACAGCAGGTATCAAATCTCCGTTAGCCGACGCATTAGACAGCCATTTTCCCGAACTCATCTGCGGCGTAAATGACTTTATCATATCTTCAGATAAAGCATTAACGCTCATTCTATCGTCACCAAGTCCATTAGATAGATCTTTTGATGACGGAGAATAATACAAGCTTGTATCATATCCGCTTGTCACCGACTCCACATCATCAATATTTTTAAGCTCATCGTCAAGAGGAGCAGTATCATATATATTACATATATATAGTCCCTTGCCATCAGGAAAGTATTTCTTTACAGGAGTATACATCTCTATTCTTGAAAGAACAGAAGAAACAGCCGCCGACATTATAATAAATGCAATGGCGAGCTGAACAGCGATAAAAATATTGCTGTAGATATTTCTTGCAAATTCTTTTAAACCATATTTTATCATATTATTTTCCCCTCTCTTTCATCATTTTCACAGGGGATCTTTTATTTGTAAACAATATCACAATGTTAAGGAACAAATAAATAGAAATAATATATATTCCAAATATGGTCATATATACCCTGAAATTATATGCGACCTTGATATACTCAAAAAACAAAGTAAGCTTAGGAAGCAGCGCATAATTGAATACCAATGCAAATATCACATATATCGTCACTGATATCATACCTATCTCGGCTATATACATCCGTCTTATTTTATTTGACGTGCAGCCGCACAGCATGAATATAGCAGTCTGTTTAGCACGGGATCTTATTATGTATCTGAAAAGCATTGCAAGGTTTATTGCAGAAGCTATCGCAACGGCTACGGACATAAATATAACGGAATTGTAGAATTTTATTTCAGCCATATCGATCGTGTCTATCGGAGGAAAATTAACATTACACGTTAGAACTTCGCTGAAAGCTTTTTTCAGCTTAAAAAAGCTTTCTGTATCTAGAGCATTGTCATCAAGAAAACTTATGCTTGAAATAGTGCAGTTATCACCCAACGTTTTAAATGGCACCTGAAATTCCTCTTGTACAGTATTACCGAATATGCCTATGACCTTATAGCTTTTGCCAAGCAGTTCAACATTCTTGCCGATCATATCGTCTTTTGCGCCGCTAGGCAGCACGACCAAATTTTCGTCTGAAGCATATTCTTCCTTAGTAAAATATCTGCCTTTGCGTATACTCATGTTGTCGACATACGATTCGTATAAACTATAATCATTCAGCTCCTCATCATATTGAATGCGCACCGCAGACATAAGATACGGTTGACCGCCGTCAAAACACTCATCAATTTTAAGCTCGTCTTGATCAAATATTAAACTAAAATACATACCCGGCATTGACGCTTTAGAATTATCATCAAGCTTGTCAAGCACCTCCCGAAGCTGAACAGGAGTTATAGAATCTGTTCCAAAATAGGACAAGATCCTGCCATCGCTGTCTTCCTGAGTATCTATTATATCGCCAAATGAAAAAGTATAGTTAAATACATACTTCTTTTGCTTTTCAAAATCCTTGCTTGCTTTAAAATTCTGAAATGCACCATGTGAAAACAATATTATAAGCACATCAGTAACGGCGCAAACAATAAATAGAATAAAGATAAGTACATTCTTTACGGCAAAATTTTTCAGGTTAATAAAAACGTATTTCATTTAGACCTCTTAATATTACTTATTTTGATTTATACGATAATAAACATCGTCTATAGTATACTGATTATCCTTATCGGTTTTAACTTTTACACGATGTATATAATAAACATATGAATTATTCTTGTTTCTTTTAATTCCAATACCTGTTCCGGCATTTTTTGTTGTTATCTCATTTGTCTGATTTGTTATAACAGCATTATTTGCTGTATTTCTGCATTCAACCGATACCTTTATGTAACGTTGAAACTTACTTTCTGTTTTTCCCGCAGTAGTCATTGCAGTTGAAGAATCGCCCTTAATATTCCAACTCACATAACTATTATTTCCAAGCTTTCCTGAATAAGCATATGACTGACCATATACCTCTTTGGTTGCTGACGTAGTTGCTAATGCAGTAGTAACAGCCATGGTGCTTACAATAGCCAATGCAACAATTCCCGTAACAATTTTCTTAATAATCATACTTATTTCCTTTCTCGTCATGACATCCACACATTCAAGTGTAAATGTCTGGTTTAATCGCCATACACAACTATGGCTTCTTTACTGTCGAACTTGTTGATTCAAGATATTCATACTTGCTTCCGCTATATGAATATACATGTACTTCACAACGATATTTGCTTCCACTTGTACCCTTATAAGTATCAGAAACAAAAAGAGTAGAACTATTCACCGTCTTGGTAACACAATCAACATTGCTCCAGGACCCATTACTATACACCTGGAGATACGCATATGCACTAATTTTTGTGCAACTACTTTTTCCACGTACTTGGCAACTGTAATAAACATTACCTGATGAATTAATCGCAACCTTCGCAGTAATGAGATCAGTGTATAAGTTACAAACTGTGATATCATTACTATCAAACATGGTATCCGTTGCGGAGCATGGCAATACTGTCATTACAGAAATCACCACTGCAATAAGCAAAGTCATTATTTTCTTCAAAAATTTCACCTCCTTTTTTTATCTGCTCACATAATATATAACGTATGGAGTAGTGCAAAAATGTACACATTTCTTGAACTATTTTGAAAGTTTGTGCAATTTTACCGAATTAGCCATACGAATTATGTCACTTTCGCTCGCATTTCCAACGATTGAGTATGAAAAAGATTTATCTGTCCAAACAAGAATAATATCATTTTCAGTTATTGAAATATATCCGTCATATTTACCTATTTTTATTTGCCTTGCACCTAAATCATCAATATCTATATTCATTCCAGCCGATATATCATTTTGAGTGAATTGAATTTGCTCTGTGCCGTTTGTATAAGTCACAATGTGTGTAAAATCGTCTATAAAATCTTCTGACAATACATAACCGCTAGGAATGAAGTCAGGAGTCATAACATTGTTGGCAACAGACAAACTATTATCTTCAATATCACCATCTGCAAATCTTACACTAGAATGAGATTCCCCTTGTGTCACAAATACTCCAACAAACCATTCACGCAGCGGCGGTACGGCGGCGACTGTCACAGAGCCGACCACAAGCACCGCAGCTATTATCGCCGCAGCAAATCTTAGAGTGATCCTTATATGTCTGTGACCGCTTTTTCTGTTAGTTTTTATCAGCTCGCCAATTCTCTGCTCATATTTTTCCGAAAAATCATGTGGAATTTTCTCAACAGCCAAATAATCCTTATAGTCTTCATCAATTATGCCTGTTTTTATTGCCCGTCTTAACTTATCATTCAAAACGATCACCACCGATCAAATCTAAAATTTGTCTTTTGGCTTTGTTCAGATAATTAAATACCGTTCTCTTAGAAATGCCCATGATCTGTGCAATCTCATCAGCAGTCAGATCATAATAGACCTTATATGCTATCACAGACTTTAGTTTATCATCCAGCTTTCTTACCGCATCTATAAGCAGATCTAAGTCAATATCATCATAAAAATCCTCACTCGGCTCATCTTCCACCTTAAGATCAAATATAGACGATGTTGGATTTTGATTTTCCTTATTGTAGATCGCATAACAGGCGTTTCTAATAGTTCTAATAAGATATGCGTCCATATCGTGCAAAGAATAATTGTGAATTTTTTTAAAACATTTTGCGATGCTGAAAAAAGCATTTGCACAAGCCTCTTCTGCCAGCGCAGAATTATTCAAGATCTTGTATGCAAAAGCATAGGCTATCTGACGATTTCTGTAATAAAAATCTTCAAAAGACGTCTGATCCTTATCGTTGTCTATCAAGGTCATACATACAGCTAACATTTGATTCCCCCTGAGTTACTTATGTTACTAAGTATAACACATATTGACATACTTTTCAAGATACCAACAAATAAACTTATAACCCGAAATTATAATACATTTTTCAATTTATACTTGTATAAAACTAACATGATTGAGCCATTCAATTTAGTTAAAGCTACAAAAATTCAAATATAAATCAACAATATGATGCACAAAATGCAAAATTATTCAATAAGATAGGCATTACCTTGAATCTAATAGCCAAACCTGAAAAAGCCAACCGCACCCAAATGGATGCGATCGGCTTTTTTATCTTATTCTATTTTTTTACCCCAGCTTCAAAACATTCAGCAGGAATATCCAGCTAGTTCCATAGTAAGCCACAACTGCCACCAGATCGTTCAGCGTGGTTATTAATATTGTTAAAGCAATGGTGCAAATATCCTTAGCACGCCGTCAATGAGCCGTCCAAAGAAACCACGCTTTGTGTCCTCAAGCGTGCGCTGTCTGCACTTGCTCTGGGTTTCAAGGATGTCCGCCTTAAAAGTCTTTATTATAGACGAATCATAGAATATAGAACTGCACTCAAAATGCAAAAACAGACTTCTATAGTCAAGATTTACCGAACCAAGCACCGCAAGCTTGTCATCGCATATACAGCCCTTTGCATGAACAAATCCCGGCGTGTATTCATATATCTTTACCCCTGCCTCGATAAGCTGACGATAATAGCTTCTCGAAAGCCTGAAAACCACCTTTTTGTCAGCGATACCTGGCATTATGATACGCACGTCGACCCCACGTTTAGCCGCCCTTATAAAAGCGTCAAAAAGGCTGTCACCAAGCATAAGATACGGTGTGTAGAACCACACATAATTGCTTGCGGCATAGAGCATCTCAGAAAAAAACGTGTTGCTCACATTTTCGTCCACCATAGGGGAATCATAATAAGGCAAAACATAGCCGTCGCCACCCTTGCCCTCTTTTTCAAAGCTCTCCCCCACAAGGTCATGAGGTATCATGTCATTTGAAAAAGCGTTCCAGAACTCCATAAACATATAGGTGTAGCTTTTTACGCCCTCGCCTGTTATCTTAAAGCCGATATCTTTCCAGTGACCATATTTCGAGCCGATGTTTATATACTCGTCCGAAAGATTTATTCCGCCGCTGTATGCAACTCTGCCGTCCACCACCATTATTTTTCTGTGGTCACGGTTGTTGAGCTGTGATTTTATAAAAAGGAACGGATTGAAAGGCACACATTTTATACCTTTCTCCCCAAGCTTCAAAGCGTCTGCAAGAGAATATGTTGCAATACTTCCAAGGTCGTCATACATTATCCTGACGTCAACGCCCTGAGCCGCCTTTTCCGCCATGATATCCACCACAGTGTTGAGAAACTTGCCGTTTTGCAAAATAAAATACTCCGCAAAAATATATTTCTCAGCCTTTTCAAGCTCCTTGCACATATCAGCGAACATTTCCTCGCCCACGGAAAAATACTCTGCGCTATCAAGCTTCACCATAGGAAAACCCGTTGCGTCGCTTATTCTTTTCACCGATTGAGCAAGCCTTTTGTCCTCACGTTCAAGCTCCCCTATGCACTTTTTCCCGTCAGGAAGCTCATAGTCCATGTGAAGCCTTGCCTTTGTGATATTCTTTTCAAGCTTTTTCGCAGTATTGTTATTGCCGAAAATTATATACATAACTGCACCAAGCACGGGAAAAGTAAGTATCACAATAAGCCAAAGGGTCTTGTAGCTGCTCTCCTCACGCTTTGTGTTGATATAAAGTACAAACAGAAATGACAGCACAGTAAGCACGATGCTGAGAAGCCCTGCCGCCTTGCTGAGCCATTTAAGTATGAGAAGATACCACAAAAACTGCATCGCCACAGGAACTATCACCGCCACCACTCTGCCTGCTATTTTCTTTACATTGTTCCACGTCAACTCCGTTTCGCTCCTTTCATTTATCATCTTAGGACAACAAAACACTATCATTATGCGATGTTACCACTATTATAACAATTTTTTTAACATAAGTCAACGCCATTGATTTTATTATTAAAAAGTGTTATATTAAATGTGAGATATGTCCTGCTGATAGCTTTGTCTGTAGGCGGACGAACAGTGTTCGCCCCTACAAAAATAATATAATTGATAACGGAGGTAACAAAATGTGTACTGCGGCAACTTATAAAACGAACGATTTTTACTTTGGAAGAACCCTTGACTATGAAAGCTCCTACGGTGAGGAAATAGTCATAATGCCAAGAAACTTTCCCCTTAACTTTGTTAATATGGGCAGGATAGCTACCCATTATGCGGTAATAGGCACAGCTCATGTCGCTCAGGATTATCCTCTTTTCTATGACGCCGCCAATGAAAAGGGTCTTGCCATGGCAGGTCTTAACTTTGTTGGCAATGCCTTTTACCGTGATGATATAGACGGCAGGGACAACGTTGCGCAGTTTGAGTTTATCCCATGGATACTCTGTCAATGTGCAAACGTGACAGAAGCAAGGACGCTTATAGACAAGATAAACATAACCAAAACTCAGTTCAGCCCACAAATGCCGTCAGGTCAGCTCCATTGGATAATAGCTGACAAGAACGATTGTATCGTAGTGGAATCTGTAAAAGAAGGCATAAAGGTCTATAACGATCCAGTGGGCGTGCTGACAAACAATCCGCCTTTTGATATGCAGATGTTCAGGCTCAACGATTTCCGTGGACTTTCCCCTAAACAGCCTGAAAACACATTCTCTGACAAGCTTGACCTTACTTCCTACAGCCGTGGCATGGGTGCAATGGGACTTCCGGGCGACCTGTCCTCACAGTCAAGATTTGTAAGAGCCGCATTTGTGAAAATGAACTCACGCTCAGGTGCAGACGAGCAGGACAGCGTAAGTCAATTTTTCCACATCTTAAACTCAGTTGACCAGCAAAGAGGCTGCTGCCAGGTGGCAGAGAACAAGTATGAGATAACCATTTATACAAGCTGTTGCAATACTGACAAGGGCATTTACTATTACACCACCTACAACGGACATCAGATATCCGCTGTTGATATGCACAAAGAAGACCTTGACTCCGCCAAGCTTATTGCCTACCCTATGATAACCAACGAGATAATAAACTTTCAGAACTAGCAAACGCTCCGTACAAAATCTGTACGGAGCGTTTTTATTACTCAAATCTGAAGTATTCAAAGTCAAAGTTGCTTCCCGGCAGGAACGCAAATGAAACCTTCTGTTTGCCGCTGATACCTGAGATATCAAAGCTCTTCTGGGAATAATTTTCGCTGTCATCTGTCCTGAACTCGCAGAGTATTCGGTTTTCGCCCTCGCTGCCGTTCAAAATAAGATGTATGCTGTTGAGGGCAAGCGGTGACTTTCCGCTTATAACGAGCCTGCTCGGCTGTTTTTCAGAGAAATCGAACTCGCCGAAATCAAGCATAACATTGTTGCCTATCTCGGTCACGCACTTTTCACCCTTTGTGAACTTGTCACCATAAATGTTGTCAGCATCAGCCGCATTATTCACCGCAAATTCACGGCTCACCTTTTCAAAGTTGAAACCGCCCACTTGGAAGCCGTCATCAGTAAGGATACAAAGGGTCTCAATACCCTTGAGTTTTCTTGAAAGCTTGAAAGTTTCAGGCTTGAAGATCATCCACTCAGGCTCTTTGTGATAACAAAACGTGCCAAGAAGCTTTCCGCTCTCGTCAGGTATTCCGTCATAGAAGCTTATTTTAACAGGGTCAAGGGTGTTCGCCCATATCTGCACCGTAACAGTGTCAGAGCCTGCACTGCCGAAGTCCAGATTATCATATGCCGCCCATGATGTTACCTTGCCCATTGCAAAGCCTACACCCTTCTTCATGCCGCTTGAAACGTTGTCGCTCGCCCTTGTGAATAGTCCGCCGATAACAAACTGATATGGGTCGGTAAGTGCGTTTCCAAGACCCTCAGCAGTGAATTTGAGCATAGATATGATGTGATAACGCTCAGTGCCGTTTTTGCACATTGCACGAAGCCAGAAGCTTCCGTCACCCTTTGCTTTCACCTTAATGCTGTCTGCTGTTACCTCGCACTCTGCAAGATTAGATGTTATGCCCTTTTCATTTGTTACCCTGAACTCTATATCCTCAGCATAATCCGAATTGGCAGGGAGCGCCTTATATTTCACTGTTATCTCAGGGTTATCCTTGTCAAGAGTAAAAGTATCAGTATAAAGCTCTATCTTTCTCACCGGTATCTCGTCTGTCCTGCCACACTCGGTAGGAGCAAAGCCCACATTCTCCAGCGATGATGTACCGCTGTCATATTCTGCCTTAACAGCATCAAGGGTAACAACACAGTCAGGCAGCCCCTTTGATGTAAGCGTTACCTTTATCTCCCCCGTCTTATCAGCCACACCAATAACAGCAAGCATTTTTCCTGAGAAAAGTCTGCGTGATGTGCCTTTATACTGGTCATAGTCAGTGCTGTCGCCGTTGTCAAGACCCATAAGCCTTGCCGCACCCTCAACGCTGACGCTCACACGGTTGTTGGCATTTGCACAGAAAGTGCCGTCCTTGTCAAATGCGGATATCTCAATATAAACAAGGTCAGAGCCGTCTGCAAGTATCTCTGTCTTGTCAGGGACAGCTTCTATTCTAACAGCGTCCCCGAATGAACGCTGTATATCCTCTGCGATGATATTTCCGTTCTCGTCATATGCAACAGCTTTAAGCTCGCCCTTTTCATATGGTATGATATAGTTCGCTGTCAGCTCCTTGCCATGCTTGTGGTCGATATCATATGCCCCCATTGAAACGCCGTCCTTGAAAAGCTCAACTCTCGGAGCATTTGAGCAAACTCTCACATCACAAGGCAGTCCATCGCTGAAATCCCAGTATGGGAAAATATGCACAAATGGCTCAGCCTTATAGTCTGTCCACTCTGCACGGAAAACATATGCGCTGTCCTTTGCAAAGCCTGCTGTGTCGAACTGACCGAAGTATGAGTTTTTCGTGCTGTATGGAGTAGGCTCGCCTATGTAGTCAAAGCCTGTCCAAATGAACTGACCTGCACAATATTCTGCGTCACGGTCAGGGATAATGCAAGCCTCAGTATTCTTTGCGCCCCAGCCTGTGCAGCTATTGCCCAAAGATGAACACTGCTCGTCATCGTCAGTTAGCAAGGTTTCAGACAGCGGGAAATGATAAATTCCACGGCTCTGAACAACAGAAGCCGTTTCGCTTCCGTATATCATCCAATCAGGGTGAGCGGCGTGGTGTTCCTCATAAAGTCTTTCACCGTAGTTATAGCCTGCCAGCTTGAGAATATCAGCGCATTTCTGACCGTTCTCCCACTGCATATAGTTAGAGCCGAATGTAACATAGCCGTTGCCCTCAGGGTCATGGAGCCTGACGAGCCTTTTGAGCCAAGCCGTTACCTCCTGACCTCTCTCGTCAGCGTGTGTGTCAAATATCTCATTTCCCACACTCCAGCCTATGATAGAAGGGCGGTTTCTGTCACGGCGCACCCATGAAGCAACGTCCTTTTCTACCCACTCATCAAAAAATCTAGCATAGTCATAGTCGGTCTTTGACCGCTCCCACATATCAAAGCCCTCAGAGAGAATGAGCATACCTGTGAGTTTTCAAGCAAAATGTAAAAAAGTTCGTTATTATCGTTACTTCCCGTTAGGTCGAGTTACTTTGAATTAAATGCCGTTAAACTCCCGTTATTTCGGGATATTCGGCACGTTAATATGCATTAGTCTAACGTTTTTGATTGCGGAACCAAAATGTCACTTTTTGAGTATTGCGGAACTTTTCAATATTTAATAAAAATATGCCTTAAACCCTCGTAAAATCGGAGTTTAAGGCACTTTTTATATCATTTTATACAAAATCATTTATGGCAATATTGCGGAACTAATAACGAACTGACATTCTAATAAAAAGCTAATGGGATTGATTTTTTGATTGTAGTTTCATAGGTAATGATACGGTTTCATATTTTCATATTCAAAATTTGTATGGTAGATTGAATTTCGATAGGTAGATATTCAGCATTTCGTCAATAGATGAATCTATAGTATTTTTTATTTCATTTAAATCATTAATGTGGGTAAATAGATGTTCATAATTAACTTTTTTATTTGGATCAAATATAGTATATGTATTGGACTTGAATTGCAGTCGTTCAAGATAATCCATTAGTTTGTGTAGCGATATCAAGTATTGACTTCTTTTTTCTTCATCGAGTTTCGGTGCTGCTGTAAGAGTGATAAAGAAACAAAAAGCTTCTACAAAACATTGCCTATCCTTTCCAGTATAGCTGTTAAGCAAATTATCAGCTTTGTTTTTAAAGCTAGTGTATTTGGATTCTAAGCCGTCATCACTCAAATCCCAGCCATAATATTTATATCTTTCCCCTTCTTCGTTTTTTAACCATTCAATGTTTACCTGGAAGAGATGAGAAATAAATAATAGTAAAGTTTCTGATGGTTTTTCTATGTTTTTTTCAATTTTACTTACATGTGCCTGACTTATGCCCAATGTTTTTGCAAATTCAGATTGATTCATTTTATTGTCTTTTCTAACAAAATTAATTCTATCTCCTAAAGTCATATTGTTAAACCTCCACGAATTAATAACTGACACATAAATGAACTATTGACTTTATGCGTTAATTATAGTACACTTGATATATAATATATTTATTATAACACATAATTAATAAAAAAGAAAGGGTGAATTTGTATGAATTCAAGAAAAATTCGTAAGAAAAGAACAATGGCTCAATATTCAGAACTTGGAAAGCTTATTGTAACAGCCATGCTTGATAAGGGTATGGACAGAAAAACATTGCTTGAAGGTCTGAATATAACGACTGCTGCACTAACTTCTATTCTTTTTGGAGAATCAATGCCATCGTTAACAACTGCTTTTAATCTTTCAAGAACTCTTGGTATTGATATTGAGTTGATTGTTAACACTATGAACAGAAAGGATGAAGATACCAGTGCATGATATTTGGTTAACAACTGAGGAAGTAGCTGAATTATTGAATATATCATGCAGAGCAGTTAGGAAATCAGTACAAACTGGTAGTTATGAAGTTGATTACATCTTAAGTGTTGGCGGTTCTTCTGGTAAGCAAATACGTATCAACCTTGACAGCCTACCACCGGAAGCACAAGCCATATACTTTAGCGAACATGAAGAAGTAAAACCCGCTGATTTTAACGTTATAGAATATCATTCGACATATACCGAAAAGCAGCGTAAGGAAGCAGAATATAAAAAGCACGTTATTCACTGTTATTGGAATTCCGGCTGTAAATCCGGAGCATTTTTGAAAAGGTATAACGCAGAGCATAACACTGATATTACAGCTCGTCAGCTTCGTGAGTGGGAAAGAAAGTATAAAACATCCGGACGAAATGTTGAATCCCTTATTGACAATAGGGGCGGACATAACAAAGGTGTATCAAGTATTCCCGAAGACGTTTGGAACGCTTTTTATGCTTTGTATATGACCACACAAAAAAGAGGGGCTAAACTTTGCTATGACCTTGTAAAGAAGAAACACTCTGACATTCCGTCATACGAAACGTTTTTTCGCAAAATTCAGACTATTCCGATGTACGCAATTATGAAATATCGTGAGGGCAAGAAAGTATTTAATGACAGCTTGCCGTATATGATACGAGATAAAAGCGACTTGCATTCAAATGAAATTTGGTGTTCTGACCATCACAGAACAGATTTATTAGTCAGAAATGTTCAAGGAAATGTATTTCGCCCCTGGCTGACGGTTTTCACTGATATTCGTTCTACTAAAATTATGGGGTTTGTGGTTCGTGAAGAAGAACCGAACACAGGAGTTATTTTAAAGTGCTTGCGTTTAGGTATTGAAAAATATGGTATCCCCAACAGCATATATACTGATAACGGAAAAGACTATAAATCCAAGGCTTTGGATACCGCTAACACTAATTCAGCCTTAGCACTGCTGCATATTGAAAAGATTTCAGCTACACCATACCACGGACAAGCTAAACCTGTTGAAAGGTTTTTTGGAACATTTGAAGAAAGGTTTGATAAGCGTTTCTATTCATATCTGGGTCACGATGCAAAACAGCGTCCTGAACATATGCAGAAAACCAATATCAAGCTTGCAGATGATAAAAACATACCCAGCTTTGAGGAATATATTCAGAAGCTTGAAAACTACATCAATGAGTATAATTCAACTTCTCATTCAGGCTTAGGTATGGAGGGAAAATCACCCGATACTGTATATGATGAAAATCTTCCAACGGTAATAAGAAAAGTTACCGATAATTTAACGCTTAACCTTATTTGCGGTAAAGTCGTATCAAGAAAGGTACATAACAACGGAGTTAAGCTGTTTTGTAATACCTTTAATGATATTAACGGAGAATTATATAAGTATGTAGGTGATACCGTACTTATCAGATATGATCCCGAAAACATGGAGAAGGTGTATATCTTTGATAATGACGGTAAATTGATTTGTGAAGCAGTTCCGAAGCTTCATTCGCCGTTCAGGGGCGTTAATGAAGAAGATTATATCAGAGCAGGCAAGGAAAAGAAAAAGGTTCGCAAAATGATTGAAGAATACAAGCCGCAAAGGCTTAAGAATGAAGAAGATTATCTATTTGGCAATATTGCAGAAGAGCATAAAGCCAAGCAGGCATTGCTTGAAGAAACCGAAAATATTTCTATATCGGTTACCAATGCGGAAAAGCCTGCTGAACGTTTTAATCCATACAAAGATATGTATGAATCATATAAAAAGGAGAGTGGTTAATTTATGTCGTACATAGAAAAAACAAGAGCGGAATTAACCGCATTTATAGAGCAGTTTTCTGCTTCACAGAAGCAAATAGCTGATGAATGCGGTTTGTCGGCTACCGTAATATCTCAGTTCCTAAGCGGGACTTACACAGGAAACAATGAAAAAATAGCCGGTCAGATTGAAAAATATCTTGTTATGGCAAAAGAAAGAATCAACTATAAGAAGAATTCTGTATTTTATTTGGGTCTTGAAAATACTCAAACAGTTTTAGGGGCGGTCAAATACGCTCACAAGTGTTCAGATATGATTCTTGTTAGAGGTGATTCAGGAGCAGGAAAAACAACAGCATTGAAATACTATACCGAGCATAATTCAGGCGTAGTTTATGTTACAGCGAATGCAGCAACACGTTCCGCTTCGGCTATACTGATGAAAATTTCCGAAGAAATCGGAAAAACTGTTATTGGAAGGAGCAGCACCGCTCTGATGAAGGCTCTTGTGCCGTATTTCAGTAATACTCACAGACTTATTATAATAGATGAAGCTGACCACCTTACACTTAACGCTTTGCAGGCAATACGAAACTTGAATGATGAAGCAGGCATCGGCATAGTGCTTGCAGGTAATGAAAAGCTATATATGCAAATGCTCACAGGCTCAAAGAACTATGAATTTGACCAAATCAGAACAAGGATTTTTCTTAAGCCGAGAGTTTCCAACGATTACACAGAAGAAGAGATTTCTCATATTTTTCCCGATTGTGATAAAAAAATGATTGCACTGCTTACAAGCATATCAAAAACAAGAAGCCTTAGAGAATCTATAAAGTTCTATGATTATTGTTCTGAGTATGCGTTCTTAAACAAAATCAAGTTAACTTATGACCTCATCTATAAGCTTTCAAAGGTGATTTAATATGAATAACAGTGATATAAAAAGAATGGCACTTGTTACACCAATAACAAGCACCATCAAGGATAGCTTAAAAATTCAAGTAGCTTAAGCTATCCTCAGTATATCACAAAAAAACAGAAATTGCAATAGGCAAAGCACACAGCGTTCTGAGCGGGTTTGAGACTTCATAGGGTAATTTCACTAATAATTTTTCTAAAACGCTCTCTAACGCTGTAAAACGTCTTTAAAATGATAACGAGGAGGATATTAATAATGTCAGGAAATATAAAAGAAGTTTATAGCAGTACAGAAGCTTTAGCAGCGTTAATTGAAGCAACAAAGGCACATCAGAAAGAGTATGACCTTACTCTAATGAACGCATTTGAACAAAAGCTGTACAGCAATTATAATTTCGCTAAGATATGGTATGAAGAACAAAGGGCAGGAGAGAAGTACTATACATGGGAGCAATACAAATCATCTTTTTACAACTATATTATGGGTAATTGTAATACGCTCCCGACAGCCATAAAATACTACTTGTTCAAAAATTATCAATCTTTTAATTGTCCCCAATTCCCCGATAAAGATGTATATAAAAGTATAAAGGAACAGATTGAAGTACTTGCAGAGTATGAGCTTAAGGAAAAACAGGAACTTGAACAAATAGAACAGGAAACAACGGAAATACGCCAGATATTAAGTTATCAGGATTTAATGCCCGCTTTTGATTACATAGAACCTTTTTTAAGGCTTGAAGAAGCGGGTATGCTTGGAAAACCTGAAATGAGAGGAAAGACAGCGTTACTTATAGAAATGTTTAACTACGGATTCATTCTAGGCAAGAGAACGGAAAGAGCAAGAAAACACAGTCGGTGTACATAATTCAAAGGGCGGTTATTCCGTCCTTTTTTGAAATATTTCGGAGAAATAAAACAATATTCTATTTTCTTGAAATATGTTAATATCTTAATGAGGAGTTGATTACAATGACCGAACAGGATAAAAAATACATTGAATCTCTTAAAGAAAACGCCGCAATATTATTTGCGGATTCCGATTTCTATGATGTTATTGAAACGATAGGAGCGGAAAACGCATACAAGCTTGCAAAGTGCTTTTCCGGAGGATATATCTACATACCCAAATTAGCAACTATTCAAAGAGTTCAAAGGGATAAGGACATTTTTTATGAGGTTCAGCAGGGACGTTCATATAAGAACATAGCCAGAAAATACGGATTATCTGTAAGAAGCGTTCGTGATATTGTAAAACAAGCTCTCGAAAATTCAGCCGACAGGCGTAAAACGGAGGTTTAAGTCATGGAAGAAATGACACAGGAAACAAAGGCAACTGCAGCCGAAAAGCAGGAAGCAAGAACCTTTTCACAGGAAGAGGTCAACGCAATTGTTCAGAAACGTTTAGCAGAAGAAAAAGGCAAGGCTCAGAAACAGCAGGCCTCACCTGAAGCTGATGAGCGTGACAAAGTTCTTCAGGAACGTGAGAACAAGTTAGTTTTATCCGAAAGGAAGTTCAATGCAAAGCAGTTGTTAGCTGAAGAGAGACTACCAACCGAACTTATTGACTTTCTTGATTATTCCACAGATGATACATACAAGGATAGCATTACAAAGCTTTCTGATATTTTTTCCAAATGCGGAATAAAAGATACTGGTGCAAGAATTGATACTGGTTTGAATCATGGTTCTGCAACAAAAAGCGGCGATGATGATTTTGCCAGAATTTTAAAAGAATAAGGTGATAATTTTATGGCAGAGACCACAATAAATTATGCTTCCAAATATTCAGATGTTATTGATGAACGTTTTAAACTTTCCTCGGTAACAACGGAAGCGGTAAATAACAATTATGATTTCTCAGGTGTGAATACAGTATATGTGTATTCTGCGGAACTTGCAGAGTTGGGCGATTACAATATGTCGGCGGGTTCTAATCGTTACGGAACACCCAAAGAATTAGGCAACAGGGTTCAGGAGCTTAAACTTTCACAGGATAAAGCGTTTACATTCACAATTGACAGGCGTAACAGTGACGATACTATGATGACCCAGCAGGCAGCTAAATGCTTGCAAAGACACATTGATGAAATTGTAGTACCCACCATTGATAAGTACAGGCTGTCAAAGCTTTCTGCAAATGCAGGCGTTTCAGCGACTTTTAGTTACGCTAAATCATCAAGTCCTTATGAACACTACCTTGACGTAGCTATGCAGCTTACTGAAAATGAAATACCAACAGAAAACCGCATTGTATACATGACGCCTAAGTTTTATAAGGCACTCAGACTTGATCCACAGTTTGTCGGAACATCTGACAGTGCGGCAAATATAGCACAGAGCGGTAATCTTACTAAGATTGACGGTGCAAGCATTAAGGTTGTTCCGTCTTCATATCTTCCAACAGGCACGAACTTTATTATAACTCATCCGATCGCAATGTGTTCGCCCGTAAAGCTTGCGGAATACAACACGCATGATAATCCTCCCGGCATAAGCGGCTGGCTTGTTGAAGGTCGTGTTTACTATGACGCTTTTGTTCTGAACAACAAGAAAAAGGCAATTGCTATTTCTAATGTTTCTGAAAGCAATGGTACAGAAAATTCAGAACCATCGGAAGTTACAGATTTCAGTTCCATGACCGTTGAACAGCTTAAGGAATATGCGGAAGCCAACGGCATAGATCTGAACGGAGCTACAACAAAAGATGCTATTATTGCCGTAATTGAAGCTCACGAGGCTACATAATGGGAATTAAAGTTACACTTAAATGCTGTTACAGCTTTAGCTTATTGTAGGTCAGACAGCAAGCTTAAACTGTTTCAATAATAATCTTTCTTTTCATGGAATTTTTCTCTTGGTTTTATTTTGGGAACATTAAAACCGCATTTTAACAAGCTTCAAACGCTATTAAAATGCGGTTTAACTTTTCTATTTAGGGGGTGAGCAAATCGCTCATTCCTTTTGTATGGGTGGACGTTTTACCCAGGCATAACAAAGGGGGCGGTATTTTAACACCCCCTTTTAAACGGAGTAGCAAAACATGACTCCATCGTGCTATTTTTGTTTCATTTTTTAATATGCTGTCACGATTTTTCAAATGCATACCGTTTAGTTGTCTGGATTTTTAAGTGTAATTCGTGATTTGTCGGCTTTTTGCACTTTACATTTTGCTTGCAAACAAGTTACATTTTGCGTGCAAAGCTACAATACCTGTTTCGTCAGCGATGTCCATAAACTCCTCCGCAGGCATATTGTGAGAGGTTCTGATAGCGTTGATTCCCATTTTGCGTAGCTTTTTAAATCTTCTCCTTATAGCCGCAGGATTGGAAACTGCCCCAAGACAGCCGTTGTCATGGTGTTCACATGAGCCGTGGAGCTTAACGTGTCTGCCATTGAGATAAAAACCGCTGTCGCACTTGAATTTGATAGTCCTGAAGCTGAATTTCTGACTTACACGCTGTACACAGCCGCCGTCCACAAGAATTTCCGACACCATGGTATAAAGCACAGGCGAGGTGATATCCCAAAGCTCAGGGTCTTTCACTGTCATGGTCTGAGCGGTGAGAGAATAGCTCACGCCTTTCACACGCACCGCCTCAGGTATGCAGGAAATATCCGCCCCACAAGCGTCAGACTCATAGCTTGCCACCTCTTTGCCGTTCTTGTCAAAAATAGTGTTCCTGATGCGTATTCCCCCAATAGGCGTGCCCTTAGGACGAAGCATCTCAGCCTTCACAGTCACCTGCCAGCCGTCCTCCTGCTTTGACGTGGTGATATAAATGCCGTCATTGCCGAAACGTATCTCAGGGTTTTCGCAAAGCCAAACCTTTCTGAAAATGCCCGCACCCGAATACCACCTGGAGTTTGGCGAGTGGTGATCCACACGGACAGTAATAACATTCTCACCGTCCTTAACAAGGTCGGTGATATCGAACATAAACGCCGAGTAGCCGTATTTCCACTCCCCTGCCAAAGCACCGTTCACATACACCTTGCTGTCCATGTAAACTCCGTCAAAGCGGATAAAAGTGCGTATGCCCTCTTTCTTTTGGTAAGAGAAATTCTTTCTGTACCAGCCAGTAGAAGTTTCATATAGGTCATTTGTATTATAAATAAGCCAATCATGAGGAATGTCCACAGGCTTGAAAGCAAAATCCTCTGAGTAGTCAGAGCCGAAAGCCGCCTTGTAAAATTCCCAATCGTTGCAAAAAAGCTTTCTGTCTGAGTATGTTTCACAGATATCCATAAAAACTCCTTTATATTTTACTTATCTGAATATGAAAATGTGCATTTATCAAAGGCTTTTCAAGCTGATATTTCTCCGCAAGCCTTGGTCCGCAGGAGTTAGAACCGACCCCTGCCATTGCATAGTCAACGCAGATAACATTGCTCTCGCACCTTTCAAGCTCATAGTTATGTGCCTTTGCCGCAAGCTCCTCCTGCGAAAACTGAGAAGCGTTGAATGAAAACTCCTCTCCTGCAGTGAACATCACACTTGTGTCCTCACTGCTCACAGTGAGATATCTGCACCCATAGTGCGATGAATTTTCCTGCGGTCTTATATAATCCTCGTGCATATCCCCGATATCAGCCGCAAATCTGCCCATATAGCAAGCCTGACGCTTGTCAATGTAGCTTTCTGTAGGACCATATCCGAAATATTCCGCCCTTGAAAAATCTTTTGGCATGAAAAGCCTTATACCGAACCTTGGAAGCATATCTATCTTATTTGAAAACTCCGCTTCGCATTTTATGTCAAGCCCACTGCAGTCAATAACATAAACAGCTTTCAGCCTGCAAAACGGCTGTTGTATGGACCAGCCAAAAGACTGTGTGACGCTTATCTCCGCTCTGTTCTCGCTTGCTGAAAGCTCACAGCCGTAGCTTTTCACATCAAAGTCATTAAGATGCACCTTGTACCAATTGTACTTCATGACATCATTATCCGTAGGCGCACGGAAGAAGTTATACTGCAAAGGTCTGTCAAGAAGCTCTCTGCCGCCGAATTTCACAGAAACAAAAGCCGACTTACGCTTGTCAAAGCGGTAAACAACATCTCCCACTGTCACAGTGATATCAAGAGGCGTTTCCACAGCCTCAACATTTTCTTTCACCTCAGCGACCTTACAAGCCTTGCCCTCTGCTATCCTAAGCTGATCAAAGCACACCTCATAGCCATTTTCACAATAGTCAGTGTCCTCCTTTGCAGTGAAAATAAACCTTATAAATGTTTCATTTTCATACTCCGCTGTATCATTGGGAACATTCACCACAGTGCTTCCCATAGGCTCGATGTCAAAATCCACTCTACCGATATGTATAATACCGTTTTTGTCCGTTATCTCGTAGCGGCAATCGAGAATATCCCCAGCGTTCACAAACTCCAGCGTGCTTGAAAAAACAAAGCTTCCCTCGCTTTCCCCTTTTGTTACTCGCACAGGTCTGTATACCTGCTTTACCTCTAAAAGTCCCGTGTGTGGCGTTCTGTCAGGATAAACAAGACCGTCCATGCAGAAATTGCTGTCATTGTGTCTTTCCCCAAAATCTCCACCGTAACCGTATTTTATCTTACACTCAGCCGTCATACCAAGCGGTACAGAATGGTCGCACCACTCCCACACAAAGCCACCGCAGAAACGCTCATTGGAATAGAACACATTGTGATAATCCTCCAGATCTCCCGGACCATTTCCCATGGCGTGGCAGTATTCACACTGCACAAGAGGTCTGTTTTCCTCAGGCTTTTCAAGATAGCCTTTCAGCCCGTTTAGATCCCAGTACATACCCGAAACTACGTCAAGCACGCTGTCGGAAGTTCCGTCAAGGCAGTGTGTGCTTTCATAATGCACAAGCCTTGTATCATCAAGCCTCTTTATAAGCTCAGCTTCATCAAGCATATTTTTGCCATATCCGCTCTCGTTGCCCAATGACCAGAACACCACACAAGGGCGGTTGATGTCACGCTTTACAAGACATTCCGCACGATCTTTTATGGCATTGCCAAACCTCTCGTCGCAAGCAAGCATCGCAATGCCGTTGTAATCTGAATAGTCCCACTTGTAGTCATAATAGACCTCCACACAGCCATGTGACTCCAGATCCGCTTCATCAATAACATAAAGCCCCAGCCTGTCGCAAAGCTGATAAAACACAGGGGAGTTAGGATAATGTGACGTTCTCACAGCGTTTATGTTGTGCTTTTTCATAAGCACAAGGTCAGCTTTCATCTGCTCATAAGAAGCATAATATCCCGTGTCAGGATAGCTGTCATGACGATTTACGCCCTTGAACTTCACTGCCCTGCCGTTTATCTTAACAACGCCATTATCCACCTTTACATCTCTGAAGCCAACCTCTTCGCCGATGACCTCGTCGCCTGCATTGATAGTAAGCCTGTAAAGATAAGGTGTTTCAGCACTCCAAAGCTTGACGTTCTCTAACTTTATCTCAACGCTCTCACCGTCATAAGCCGAAAACTGAGCCATTGTAACACCATCATCATCGCAAAGCTTTGCCGAAACATCACAGCCGAATACCGTAAACTCCAGCCTTGCAGAGCCATTTTCACCGAGAACAGTTTTCACGATATAATTTTCAAGACGCATTTTTGGTCTTGACAGCACATAAACATCTCTGAAAATTCCCGAAAGCCTTATCTTGTCCTGATCTTCAAGATAAGTTCCGTCGCACCATTTCAGCACAGCGGCAGTAATGATATTCCTGCCCTCAGCAAGATATGGCGTAATATCAAACTCAGCCGTAGCGTGAGAAACCTGTGAATATCCCACAAAGCTGTCGTTCACATACAAATAAACACAGCTATCCACGCCCTCGAACACAAGCACCCTGTCCATGCCGTCAGGGGAATAATCATATTCACGCTGATAAACTCCCACAGGTATATCGTCAGGCACAAAAGGCGGGTCAAATGGTATTGGATAGCACACGTTCGTATACTGCGGCTTGTCATAGCCGTAAAGCTGCCAGTTTGACGGCACTGGGATAGTGTTTTCAAACTTTTCGTGAATAAAATCGTCCTCTAGCTCTACTATGCTGTCATAATAGCGAAAACCCCAGTTGCCGTTTAAAAGCTCCATTCGCTGAGAATTTTTACGGTCCTCAAAAGGATCCTGCCCCTTTGCAAACGGCACAAAATAGCAGTGCTTATCAAGCGTGCCAATGTGCAGCGCCTGAGTATCCTCATGATATATCATTTTCGATCTTGGCGAATTTTCCGCCGCAAGCTTTAAAATATCCATAGCTGTTCTCCTTTACAAGTTTATAAATTACTGTAATTATTTTATCAGCTATTGACAGGCAAGTCAATGAATGATATTATTAATTTATAACAATATGAATATGGAGTTGATATTTTTGTTCTTTGCCGATTATCCTATCCTGGGAAATGAAAAGTCCCTGCCACTATATCTGCAAAATATGGGTCATCATCACTGTCAGGATCACCTTATAAGACCCGAGGGCTATCACTATGACCAGATACTCTACTGCACCAAAGGCAGCGGCACGCTTATCTTTGAGAATAAAGCCATTCCCATACCACATGATACCGCCATATTCATACCCGCTGAAACGCCCCACGAATACTATCCAGAAGAGGATATATGGGATATCCACTGGATAGTCCCCTGCGGATACGCCGCCAAGGATATCCTTACCCAGTTCGGCCTTACCGAGCTTAAAACCTTTCACCTCAGCGATACAAAAATGCTCGAGCATATTTTCCGCAAAATGCACAATGCTCTGCGAACCGACAGTATTTTCGGCAATTACAAAGCCTCTGGCTATTTGTATGATTTTCTTATGGAGTTTTACCGCCTTATCGCCTACAAAGACCCTGCCACGTCAGTATCCTCCGCCCTTATGAAAGCACTGGACTACATAAACTACAACTATTTTTCCCCTATCACAATGGACGAGCTTTGTAGTGTGTCAGGAGTAACTAAACAGCACCTTTGTCTGCTTTTTCGCAAAAAACTCAGTATGCGTCCAATGGAATACATCGCAAAACGTCGTATCCAAGAAGCCAAAGCCCTGCTTACCGGTACAGAAAAAAGCATCGAGCAGGTAGCCGAGGAAACAGGCTTTTGCTCAGAAAGCTATTTCTGCAAGCTTTTCAAAAGATACGAGGGCATGACCCCCTCCGCTTTCCGCCAGATCAAATAAGCACAAACAAAAAAAAGAGCCGCCCAAAGGCAGCTCAATTATGCAGAAAATTAACCCTGCTCCTTCATCTTAGCGAAACACTCGCTGCAGTAAACAGGTCTGTCCTCTCTTGGCTTGAAAGGAATAACAGCCTCGCCGCCGCAAGAAGCACAAGTTGCTGTATAAGTCTGTCTTTCAGACTTTGTAGCAGCCTTTCTTGCATCTCTGCAAGCTTTACATCTCTGTGGCTCGTTTACGAAACCTTTCTCAGCATAGAACTCCTGCTCGCCTGCTGTGAAAACGAACTCGTTTCCGCACTCCTTACATACTAATGTCTTGTCTTCGTACATGGTTCTTACCTCATTACATAAAATTGTGCCTAGTCGGATTTGCACCGACACCTTTGAATAAACAACGCTCTGCTATTAAGCTATACGGCCATATTCCTATCTCAACAGTGATCTCAATTTCCGTCTGACTCTCTGCATTGCATTGTCTACCGCCTTTTCCGACGTGCCCAAGCCTAATGCTATCTGATTGTATGACATTCCTCTCAAAAACGATTGAAATACCTGCCACTCCTGCTCCGAAAGTGCAGAAGTGATCTTATCATAAAGCTCATTCAGCTCCTCACGCTCCACTACGACCTCCTCAGGTACAGTGCCACCGCTGCCAAGAATAGCCTCAAGGTCAGCTTCCTCGCCGCCTGAAAGAAGTGCATTTCTGTGAACAGACGAAATGATCTTATTTTTTATACATTTTGTAGCGTAAGTTGAAAACTTCGCATTTTTGTCTTCACGATAGGTCCTAACCGCACCCAGAAGCCCCATTAGCCCCTCTTGGACAAGATCCTCGTGAACCTCGGCGCCATATTTTTTTGCCAGGAACTCCACCGTACAGATATATCTCGCAATAAGCTCACCGATAGCCGTTTTGTCACTCTGTGCATTTAGCACAAGCTGCTCATCTGAAAGCTTTTTCTGCTGATCCTGCCGATCGCCTCTCAAAAAATACCGCCCACCTAATCGTAGAAATTACCGCAAAGCCCCATTCTGACGCCACT
This sequence comes from Ruminococcus sp. RTP21359st1_H3_RTP21359_211015, assembly GCF_040909065.1. Lineage (NCBI taxonomy): Bacteria > Bacillati > Bacillota > Clostridia > Eubacteriales > Oscillospiraceae > Ruminococcus > Ruminococcus sp. RTP21359st1_H3_RTP21359_211015. Next base: position 28,148 of record NZ_JBDGDD010000012.1, on the reverse strand, counting down.
GCGTAATGTTATAATACCATTTTAGACCATAAAAGTCAAGAGAATTGACGAAATCCGCCGTCCCTGTCAAAATATTTGTAACATACCACAGTTTTAAGAATGTATTCTTGTGATTTTCAACAAACAAAAAGTCAGCCGTGTCGAAATACACGGCTGACCGCAATTTACGCAACTTTGATGTTATACACGGCAGTATTTTGCTCTGCCATCGCTGAAAATATCCCCTCCGTGGCAATCGTCAGCCACAACAAGAGGAAAATCCTCAACGTAAAGTTTTTTTACAGATTCACAGCCCAGCTCCTCAAAAGCCACTACCTCACAAGACTTTATGCAGTTGCAGGCAAGTGCGCCCGCACCGCCTATAGCACAGAGATAGACCGCACCATTTCTTATCACGGCGTCCCTTACCTCTTGTGATCTCTCGCCCTTGCCGATCATTCCGCCCAATCCAAGATCAAGCAGCCTCGGTGCAAACCTGTCCATTCTTCCTGAAGTGGTCGGTCCGCATGAACCGATAGGCTTTCCCTCAGGTGCAGGAGTAGGTCCGGCATAGTAGATAACAGCGTCTTTCAAAGGGATAGGAAGCTCCTTTCCCTCGTCAAGCAAAGCATTGAATCTTTTATGTGCAGCGTCCCTTGCAGTGTACACAACGCCCGAAAGCAATATCTTGTCACCGCATTTAAGCTCTCCGCTCACCGCTTTAAGCTCCTCGGAACGTACCTTTCTTATTTCCGACATGACAAACTGTTATTCAGCGTCATCATCGCTTACAAGAGAAAGACCATCGTCAATAAGATCTCTTGCAGTGTTTACAGCACCGATACTATTGCCATACAGATCGTTAAGTGATGTAACGAGCTGCTGAACAGTTTCGCTCAGACTTGTGAACTGTGTCTTAACAGACTCTCTCAGATCAGCAGACTGTGCTCTGATGTTCTTAGCTTCGTTCTTAGCGTCGCTTACTACCTTTGCAGCCTCAGCATTTGCCTTTGATGTTACGTCAGCAGCTTCTGCGTTAGCCTTAGATGTAACAGCCTCAGCTTCAGCGTTAGCCTTAGAAGTTACCTCGGCAGCCTGCTTGTTTGCAGCGCTTGTAACAGCTTCAGCCTCCTGCTTAGCGGCAGCTGTCATTGCGGCAGCGCTTGACTTAGCTGTCTGAAGTGTAGTATCAGCCTCTGTCTGAGCATTTGTAACAAGCTTCTGTGCCTGTGCGTTTGCGTCAGCAAGAACCTGATCCTGAAGCTGCTTAGCTTCATCTTCCATCTGCTTAGCTGCCTTCTTAGCTTCCTGAACGACCTTATTAGCTGTGTTCTGAGCTTCCATGAACACGCTTCCAAGATCGAATGCAGGAGTGGCTGTGCCGGCATTAGCCTCAGCAGTTTCGAGCTTCTCTTTAAGATCCTCGATCTCCTGCTTCTGCTTTTCAAGCTCAGCGTCCTTTTCAGTTACCTGCTGCTCATAGTCAGCGATACGAACCTTCATTGTATCAGTATTAGCCATAAGCTCGGCTATCTTGTTTTTAGCCTCTTCTACCTTTTTCTCAAGTTCCTTCTTGCCCTCGAAGTCCTGCTTCTGAGCGCCGCCCTGCTTCTCAAGACGTTCGATAGTTTCGTTCTGGTCATTGACCTGAGCCTCAAGAGTATAAATTTTAGAAGTAAGGTCGTCTACATAAGCAAGAACGTCCTGCTTATCAAATCCGCCGACTCTAACCGTTCTTAAATAACCATTACTAGCCATTTCAATCCCTCCACATTAGTGATTATCTCTATTATACAATAAACCACGTTATTTTTCAACTGATTTAAGCCGTTTTCAAAAATTTCATTATTCCATACAAAATAGCAACTGAAATTTATACAAAATGTCTTAAAATCATATTTATCACAGAATAATTATATCAAATTTTCCGTAAGATTTCAAGTGCTTTTGCGAAAAATTTTCAATATCATGATAATTTTCTGAGAATACGAAAATCTCTTCGATCATGTAAACGTTTTCCGATTTTGGTTCAAACAAGGCGGACAGCGTAAACGCCGATCCGCCTTTGAAAGCATTATTACTTGTTCTTGAAGATATTGAAGATATCGTCGTAATAATTTGGATTATCAGCAGCCTTAACGCCAGCCTTGTGCATCGCTTCAGCGTCAGCCTTTGCGTCGTCAGCCTTCTGAGTAAAATTTGCAGTATATGTTGTCGCAGCCTTTGGTGCAGCAGCCTCAGGAACGTCATCTCTGTCAACAAAGTCAGCAGCGATAACAGTAACGTCCATAGCGTCCTTGGTATCAGGATTTGTACCGTTACCAAAAATGATCTCAACGTTATCGTCAGCAGCGTCAGCAATAGCAGCTGTAAGCTCGTCCATATCACTGATAAGGAGATCCTCGCTCATTGTAACGTTTACGATAAGTCTTCTCGCACCCTTGATAGAAGTTTCAAGAAGGTCGGAAGAAATGACCTGATTGATGATATCCTGTACCTTATCCTTGCCCTCACCGTGACCGATAGCAATATGCGCTCTTCCTGCACCCTTAAGAATAGTAGTAACGTCAGCGAAGTCAACGTTGATCTCATCATGCCTTGTAATGATCTCAGCGATAGCGATAACGTCTGTCTTAAGAACTTCATCAGCGATAGCATAAGACTGCTTCATAGTGAGGCGCATCTCGTTTGTGATAAGGTTCTGGTTAGGGATAACGATAAGAGCGTCAACGTGCTTGATAAGAGCCTCGATACCCTTCTCTGCTCTCTCCATCTTCTTTGCGCCCTCAAATTTGAAAGGCTTTGTAACAACTGCGATAGTAAGCTTGTCAAGTGACTGTGCGATCTCAGCAACTACAGGTGCAGCACCAGTACCTGTTCCACCGCCCATACCTGCTGTGATGAATACCATGTCAGCGTCCTTGATAGCGTTCTCGATCTCGTCCTTGCTTTCCTGAGCGGAAGCCTCGCCGATCTCAGGCTTTGCACCTGCGCCCAGACCGTGAGTAAGCTTCTCACCTATCTGGATCTGTGTGTGTGCAGCTGACTTATGCAGTGCCTGGATATCAGTATTAACAGCGATATATTCAACATTTCCCTCGATACCGGCCTGTGCGATACAGTTAAGTGCGTTTCCACCGCCGCCACCGACACCGATTACCTTGATCTTTGCGCCTACGACTGGCTCTTCAACATACTCGTAACCCATAATAGAACTCCTCCTAAAAGCGAATTTTCATACTTCTCCGTATTTTTACATATCAATTTATCAAATCAAAAATAAAATGCAAAAAAGCCTATGTGCCGAATATGCACATAAATAGATACAATAATATATTATCATACTTTTGTCAAAAAGTAAAGAACTTAAATGAAACCATTATAAACTTTTTATTAATTATCAATAAAACGACTGATTTTTCAGTTTCATTTGTGTATACTATACAATTAGTTATCCTGACCCCTACCAATCTGTGTTCGTCTGATCGTCCACATAGCCGTTGTCAGCATATCCATTGTCGGTATAGCCCTGATCGCCGCCGTTATCATATTCCCAGTCGGTGTTTCCGTTCTCGTTTGTCCACTGATCTGTGCCTGCATTGTCAGCATCATCATTGCCGTCCCATGCGTTGGTATCGTCGCCGTAGCCTTGGCTATCGTCCCCTGACCATGAGTTATCACCGTCCCATGTGCTGCCGTCATCAATATTAGTATCAGCCGATACCGCACTGCTGCTGTCATCTGGCTTTGCAGAACTTGTGTCGTCAGGTTTTGACGACTCGTCCTGCGATTTCGGAATAGCCGAAATGCCGCTGTCAGCACCGTTGTAAATAAGCGTACCCTCGTAATCGTCAGTAATGCTCTTGTCAATTACCGCCTTAAGATATGTAAGCTTGTATTCCATATCCACCGAGCTTCCAAGCTTTATTTCAAGTCTGCCGTCATACATAAGCTTAATATCCGAACGGGTGGTCAGGTCAATAGAGTCTATATTTTTAAATTTCAGGTCATGAAGATCATTCAGAAGCTCTTTAAGGATATCCGCCTTAAATGAATCCTCAGAAGCAAGCTTGTCGCCCTGACTAAGGCTTTTAAGCTCAAAGCCCTTTACAACAGGTATATCCCCTGTCGGAGCAGGATTTTTCGTTTCAAGTATCTTTCCCGAAGCAGACAGCACATAGTATGAATTTTTATACTCGATATCAGCCGCCTTTTCGGCCTCTGTGCAGGTTATAACAAGTGTTGACGGAAATTTCTTTGTGACCTTGACATCATCAAGATACACAAGAGTATCTTTCAAACGCTTTTCAACTATATCCGTATTCGTCCTCACAAGATTCTGTCCCGTTGAAACGCCGCCCACGCCAAGGATCTGATCCTGCTCGTAAAGGGTAACGCCCTCTATTTTTATCTCCGACACATTAAAAAACAAAAACATACTCAGCACCAGCAGCAGCGCCGCAGCCGCAAAAAAGCTGGCAACATACACATTGCGCATATTCACCGTCTGCCGACGTGCCGCAGGCCGCTGTGAGTTCATTCTGTTTTCCTTGTAAGTTCCGTTCATTTTCCTCTTTCCTAACTGCTAGTAATTTACACGTTTTATGTTTCCGCCCAGAAGCGTAAAAGCATTTTCAATGCAGTCATAGCCCCTGTCCATAAGCTTTATATTAGTGAGAGATGTTTCTCCCTCTGCCGAAAGCGCCGCCACAGCCAGCGCCGCACCGCCTCTAAGGTCAGGCGCACGGACTTTTGCTCCGTAAAGCTCCTTCACGCCCTCGATAACAGCCACTTTTCCCTCTGTCTTTATATCCGCACCCATTCTCACAAGCTCGTCAACATGGCGGTAGCGGTTTTCAAAAATATTTTCCACCACCACACTGGTGCCTTTTGCCTTAGCAAGTGCCGCCGTGACTATCGCCTGAGCGTCCGTAGGAAATCCCGGGTAAGGCATAGTCCTCACCGTCCGCACAGCTCTTAGCTGTTTAGGCGCTTTTATAAATATCCTGTCCTCATATAGAAATACCTGACAGCCCATTTGTTCAAATATAGGTATGACCGCACGGATATCCCCTGCCCTTGCCCCAAGCAGACCTATCTCACCGCCTGTTGCTGCCGCCGCGCTCATAAAAGTCGCCGCAACTATCCTGTCGGGCATGACAGAGTATTCACAGCCGTGTAGCTTTTCCACACCGCTTATTGTTATCGTTCCGCCCCCTGCGCCGCTTATCCTTGCACCGCAGCAGTTCAGAAACTCCGCAAGATCGCATATCTCAGGCTCTCTTGCCGCATTATATATCACCGTGTCGCCCTTTGCCAGAACAGCCGCAAGCATGATGTTCTCAGTCGCTCCCACAGAGGGGAACGAAAGGTCTATCCTAGCCCCTCTGAGCCCTCTCGGGCAGGTGCAGCTAAGCACGCCATACTCCTCGTTTATCCTGACGCCCATTTTTCTAAGTGCGCACAGGTGCATATCTATAGGTCTCGGACCAAGCTCACACCCTCCCGGGAATGACAGCCTGCATTCACCTGTTCTTCCAAGAACAGCTCCCAGAAAAACGATAGACGAACGCATCTCTCTCATAAGCTCATCTGGCACAAAGGTCTTTACAGCGCCCCTTGCGTCCACAGTAACACAGCCGTCCTCACGGCTGCACCTTGCCCCAAGCACCGACAGAATGCGACAAGCCGCAAATACGTCCGAAAGTGCAGGACAGTTATGTAGCCTGATCTCTCCGTTTATAAGAACACACCCTGCCAGCAGCGGCAGAGCTGCGTTTTTTGCTCCCTGAACGGTTATCTCTCCGTTCAGCCTGCTTCCTCCCTGAATGATAAGCCGTTGCATAAGCGTCGCTCCTTTTAAGGTTTTGACTTATCTTATGCAGGACCGCCCATATAGGTTAAAGCTATTTGTTGATATATATCTCTGTAGCGTTTGAAACAGGCATAAAAGCAGGCAAACAAGGCAGATAGGAGTCATTGCCTATCTTCTTTTTCATATCCTTAGTTGAAAGTATCATGCCGGTAACGCAATCATCAAACGTACTATCGTCCATATCAGTGATATTCACAAGTATCCTTACAGTGACCTCCTTGCTGGAAAACGGAGGAACAGTGTCGCCTATGACCTCTCCGTCGCTGTTTGTTGTAATGCTGGTCGCATAGCATACCGCGTTGTCATATTCAGAAGAAACATGGCTGATCTCATACTGCGGTATCTTTATCTCAAAAGGAGACGGGTTTTTGATATTGAACACTATATCTGCAAAACGGTAGCTTGAACTCAACTCAGAACCAAAAGCTTCTTCGTTGTATACAGAATAATTTGACAGCGCATATGTTTTAAAATCCGTCATACCCATTGTTTTGAACACGTTGTCGTCATATCTCACCACGCTCTTGTCTGCGTCGTTGAAAAACAGCGGTGGGAAGAAGAACACCATAAGCACAAGCACGATAATAACAGCCACAACTGTCTTTATTATCTTGCTACGCTTTACATATGAATCTCCCACCTTTACTCCCTTGCTAAGACCTGTCGCCGCCTGCGCAGGCATAGCCGCAGCGTCCTCAAGGAAATCGTCCTCTTTGTCGTCCTCTTCCTTGTGCTTGGTAGGGTCATCGTAAGTCTTTGTGGCACGGTCGAACTCCCCTGCCTTGTTGAACTTTTCTCCGTCAAAAATCTCGTCGGCGGTGCGGTTCACTCCGCTGCCCTTGAACTTTTTATCTGACAGCTTTTTTATCTTGTCAACATCAGGCACTTCAATGCTGTCCATTGAAGCCCTCTTGTTATACTGTCTGTAATTCTTATCCATTATTTTACCCCCTTAAATTTTACGTTCCTTATCCCTTAATAAGTGGCTCTAAAGCCTTGAATATCCTGTCCTCAGTATCGGCAACATGAAGCTTTGCAGCGTTTTCCGAGCACTGTCTGAGCTTCTCAGGGTCTTCTATAAGCCCCTTTACAGTATCGATAAAAAGCTTTTCCGTCAAGTCTTTTTCTTCGATAACAAAACCTGCTCCTGCGTTTTGCAATACCATGCCGTTGTAATACTGGTGATTTTCAGCCACCATAGGCGACGGGATAAGCACAGAAGCTCTGCCCATTGCTTCAAGCTCTGCCAGCGAAGCTGCTCCGCACCTTGATATAACAAGGTCAGCCGCAGCCATTGCCACAGGCATATTGATATAATCCTTTATGATACGTCTGCTGTTGTTGATATCTATACCCATAGCCTCCAGCTTTTCAGGATAGTCCTTATAGCCCTGATAAGTGCCGTAGGAATGTATATGACACACCTTAACATCATTGTCCTGATACCATTTCAAAAGCTTTGCGATATTCTCATTAAGCACTCTCGCACCCAGACTTCCGCCTGTTGAAAGCACACATATTTCATTTTCATCAAAGCCAAGCTGTTTTTTAGCCTCCGACTTTGACATGGTGTTGAAAGCTCCCCTTACAGGCAGACCTGTCACCACCGTCTTAGCATTTTCGGGCATATACTTTTCTGCCTCTTTTACAGTGAGCATAACAACGTCCGCAGACTTTGCAAGTATCTTGTTTGTCACACCCGGAAAAGCGTTCTGCTCGTGAATAGCCGTCTTTATGCCCATTTTAGCGGCTTTTCTAACTATAGGTCCTGAAACATATCCTCCGGTTCCTATAACAAGATCAGGTCTTGCTTCCTTTATTATCTTCTTTGCAGTGCTTCCTGACTTTACAAGACACCCTGCCGCATGGATATTTCTTTTGAGATTTACCCAGTTAGGCTTTCTCTGAAAGCCCTCTATCTTTATAGGATAAAACTTATATCCTGCCGCAGGCACGAGCCTAGCCTCAAGCTTTTCAGGATTTCCCGCAAAGCTTATCTCAGCGTCAGGATAATGTTTTTTTATGATCTCCGCAATGGCAAGAGCAGGATTTACATGACCTGCCGTACCTCCGCCTGCAAGTAAAACTCTGAGCATAGAACTAATACCTCTTTACTTTTTTTTGATGCACTGACGTGAAACGTTGAGCATGATACCCATTTCTGCAAGCTGTATCATCAGTGCAGTACCGCCGTAGCTGAAAAACGGCAGTGAAATACCCGTGTTAGGGAAAGCGTTGCAGGCTACCATAATGTTGAAAAGTGCCTGCGAGCCTATCTGTATTGTTATACCAGCCGCAAGAAGCATACCAAAACGATCCTTGCTTCTTGAAGCGATCATGAAGCCCTCGATTATAAAAAGCACAAACAGCAGTACCACTACCATTGCACCCACGAAGCCAAGCTCCTCGCAGATAATAGCGAAAACGAAGTCGTTTTGCGACTCAGGCAGATAGTATTTTTGCCTTGACTCTCCAAATCCAAGACCGAACCAGCCGCCCGAGCCTATAGACAATAGAGATTCATAGGTCTGGAAGGTCTTTCCGCTAGGGTCGGATTCAGGATTTTTCCAGCTCTGTATACGATCTGAAATATAAGAAAAGCCTGAGCCTGACGCCATTTTATATATCAGCAGCAGCACCCCGAAAACAGCACACACACCGATAAATTTCCAGAAGGTCTTTTTTGGCATACCGCTTATGAACATCATAGACACGCCCATGATACCCACCAGCATAACAGCCGACATATGCCTTTGCAAAACAAGCACCAGTGCCACCGCGCCCATTATCACAGTAAACGGTATAATACAGAATTTCCAATCCTTGAACTTAGGATAATTCACCGACATTATGTATGCGAAAATAATAATGAACGTTACTTTCAGAAGCTCCGACGGCTGAAAGCTGATCGGACCTATTTGTATCCAACGCTTTGCACCGGCAACGTCTATTCCGAAAAGAGCTGTATAAAACGTAAGAAGATATGTGGCGATAAACGCAATATATGCTATCTTAGTGTTCTGAAAGAAGTGATAATCAAGATAGCTGGTGGCAAACATCAGAAGAAGACCAAGTCCGGCAGACTTGAGCTGGCTCACCAGATAATAATATCCATCGTTATATTCACTCAGACCCCACGCATAGCTTGCAGAAAACATCATCAGAAGTCCGAATACAAGCAATACCATTACAAGAATGAAAAACGGCTTGTCTATCTCCGTAAGTATAAATCTGAATCTATGTTTTCTTTTTGCCTGTGCCACAGGTTGTTTAAGAGGAACGTGACTATTATACACTATGCTTCCGTCACGTTCACGTCTAGGACCTCTTATAGCCAAACAAACAACCTCCCAACAAAATCTCTATATGAAAAACTTTCCCGAATATATCAAAAACGCTATCGCCGCCGCAGCCCCTGCCACAGATATCACAGCGAATATCCCGATCACGGCGTGATCCCCATGACCCTTTTTCTGCAAATGCTCATGAAGCGTGTAACCTTTCATAAGCAGCTTTTTTCTTATCTTAAAAACAATATACTGCAAAAGCCCGCAAGCTCCGTCAACGACCACCGCCGCACCAGCCAGCAGGAAAACGAAATATTCTCCCGAAAGCAGCACCGCCATAGTCATAAGACCACCAATCGCCAACGCACCTGACTCGCCCAAATAAAGCTTCGCAGGACTGCACCCCCAAAAGAGAAAGCCTCCTGCCGCACCCATTGTGCAAACAGCAAAAAGCTGAGCGGCGTCAGAGCCTGCCCCTGCCGCAAGACCGCTTGACAGCCCTGCCGAAAATATCAAAGCCGTTACAGCACACAGCCCGTCAGTACCCGTGTCGGTCTTACCGCCTGCGCAATCGTGTATCTTTACCATGTTTATCCCCACTGTCATAAACAACGGAAAAAGCGGATAAAAAAGCCTGCCGAACTGCACATAGCCCAAGTGAAAAGGCATAAGCACAGCCGTCTGCACTCCTCCGCAGTATCTAAGCCCCACGCATACACCAAGACATATAAGATACTCCATACATATCTTGTAAAAAGGCTTCATGCCTATGCCAAGCTTTTTCTCCTTAACATAGTCCTCTGAAAGCCCGATAGCCGTGAGCATCAAAACTCCGCCCAGAGCGATAAACACACGCCTTGAAAACTCTCCGTTCTCAAAACTCAGCACCGCCTGCGAGTCATAAAATATAACTCCCGTAACAATGCCGAATATAACGCAGAGCATTATGACAACTCCGCCGAATTTTGGCTCAGAGCCGTCCTTTGCGAACCTGTCGCCTATATAAAAATCGAATTTGCCTGTTTTTATCCTGCGGAAATATGGTATGAACACTCTGCCGAGAACATATCCCAGCACCATTTCACACCCCAGTATCACCGCCTGCACGCTCCAACTCATTTTGTCAGCGCATTGAACACTTCTTCAAGCTTCATTCCTCTGCTTCCCTTGAAAAGCACAGCATCGCCCTTTGCAACTACCTCTTTCAAAGCCGCCGCAAGGTCATCTCTGCTTTCAAAGTGCCTGCAATTTTCCTTTGCAAAGCCCTTTTTCTCAGCACCCTCTATATAGCACTTTGAGTCCTCGCCAAAGCAGTAAAGCAGGTCAGCCTTTGAAGCCGCAACATACTCTCCCACATTTCTGTGATAGGTCTTTGAGTTCTTGCCAAGCTCCAGCATATCTCCAAGCACGCAAATGCGCTTGCCCTCTGCCTGTGCCTGTGAAAGCACCGAAAGGCTCGCTTTCATTGAGTCAGGCGCAGCATTGTAGCAGTCAACTATATATGTAACTCCGTCAATGACGGTAACATTCTGTCTTAAACCCTCCGGTTTGAACTGAGCAATGCCCTTTACGATATCCTCAGGAGGAATATCAAGTGCAAGACCCACACAGAACGCCGCAAGAGCGTTTTTTACATTATGCTCGCCCAAGCAGTTTATCTGGGCTGCTATCTTTCCGCCCTCATAGTTTATAGTAAATGTTATGCTGTTGTCAACAGTCTTAACACCGCTTGCATAAACATCGCAGTCCTTCTTTGATACAGAATAGTAATAAACCTTTCTGTCAGAATGTAACTGCACCCCTGCAAGCAATTTATCATCACGGCAAAGTATCAGCGGAGCGTCATAAGCCGCACCGTCAAGTATCTCCAGCTTCGCCTTGAGAATATTTTCCTGCGTGCCGAGATTTTCAATATGTGAAATGCCGATGTTGGTTATAACAGCCACGTCAGGCTGACATGACATTGACATTCTCGATATCTCACCCTGATGCGACATACCCATTTCGATAACAGCCGCCTCATAGCTGCTGTCAAGACCGAAAAGCGTCTGCGGCATACCTATCTCATTGTTGTGGTTGCCCTGAGTTTTCAGCGTCTTGTATTTCTGCGCCACAACAAGGGCTATCATATCCTTAGTGGTGGTCTTTCCCACGCTTCCTGTTACGCCAACTACCTTAACATCGAATTTAGACCTGTAATACCCCGCAATGTCAAGCAATGCCCTTGCAGTGGAGTCAACGATCATACATCTTGCACCCTCCACAGGTCTTTCCGTAACAACAGCCTCCGCACCAAGCTCCATAGCCTTTGCGGCAAAGTTGTGTCCGTCAAAATTCTCACCCTTTAGTGCAATAAAAAGCGAGCCTGGCTTTATTGTTCTCGTATCGGTGGAGATATCGGAAATTTCAACGTCAGCAGGATAGCCGTAGCTTCCGTGAACCGCCGATATTATCTCCTGTAAGCTTAATTTTTCCATTTTAATTCTTATCCGCCAATTTCTCGGCAGTATCTCCTTTCCCTTATCTTATAAATATATCTTTATCGCAAAACCGCCCACAGCCGCTTTGCATATCACGGGCGAACACTGTTCGCCCCTACATTTTTCTCTTATCTGCCCTCAGCTTCAAGCTCTTTAAGAGCGTCCGCAACGACTTCTCTCTCGTCAAAATGTATCTTCACACCACCTGCAAGTATCTGATAATCCTCATGACCCTTGCCGGCAAGCACGATGATATCGTCCTTTTCCGCATGATGTATAGCCCAGTGGATAGCCTCACGCCTGTCAACGATAGTGATATAAGGCGTTGTCTTGCCCTCCAGACCAACCAGAACGTCGTTTATGATATCCTGCGGATCCTCATTTCTCGGGTTGTCGGAAGTAACGATAAGAAAATCAGCATTGTCAGCCGCAGCCGCAGCCATAAGACTTCTCTTTGAAGCGTCTCTGTTTCCGCCACAGCCGAAAAGACATTTTACCTTTCCGCTTGCACTGTTCTTTATAGCCGAAAGCACGTTCACAAGTGCGTCAGGAGTGTGAGCATAGTCGCATATAACAGTGAAATCTCTGCCCGTCGGAACTATCTCCGCTCTTCCTCTTACGCCCTGCATAGTACCCAAAGCTCTGATAGTCTTGTCAACGTCAAATCCAAGGGTCTCACAGCAGGCTATAACAGCCAGCGAGTTTGAAACGTTGAAAAGTCCGGGCATATTGAATGAAACATTGTGCTTTATCTTTCCGTCAGTGAAAACATACTTCACACCGCTTGCTGAAAGCAGTATATCCTCTGCTCTGAAATCAGCCTTTGTACAGCATGAATAAGTTTTCGCAGGACAGCTTATCTCTTTGAGATATCTCCTGCCATATTCATCATCTATATTGATGATAGCGTTGTCAGATATAGTGAAAAGTATCTTCTTAGCCTGATAGTAGTTCTCCATAGTACCGTGAACGTCAAGATGATCCTGCGTCAGGTTAGTGAAAACGCCTACCTTATAATGACAGCCTGAAAGTCTTTTCTGTTCCAAGCCCTGCGAGGAAGCTTCCATAACAACATAGTCGCACTTCTCATCAGCCATTTTTCTGAAAAGCTCATAAAGATCATAAGGTTCAGGAGTCGTTCTTGCAGTAGGATAAACGTCGTCGCCTATCTCGTTCTGACAAGTGCCGATAAGACCAACCTTACAGCCGAATGAAGAAAGCACCTTCTTTATAACAGTTGTGATAGTCGTCTTTCCGTTAGTTCCTGTTACACCGATAAGAGTAAGCTCCTTTTCAGGGTGACCGAAAAACGCCGCACACAGCAGAGGGAAAGCCTCTCTTGTGTTCTCCACGATTATCTGACAGTCAAGCCCCAGATCTCTTTCGCAGACTACAACTGTACAGCCCTTTTCAATCATGTCCTTAGCAGCGTCATGTCCGTCAAAGGTCTTTCCTTTTATGCACACGAACATCGAGCCTGCCTTGACAGCCTTTCTTGTGTCGCTTGTGACGTCGCTTATCTCCATATCAGGCAGAGAAGTTTTCGCAACGTCCTTTATGATATCATATAGTTTCATAATTATCATTCCTTATCATGGTTTCTTACTGTGAGCCTACCGAGGTCACTGCAAATGTTACCGACACAGCCGTTCCCATTGGAACGCTCTGTCCTGCTCCCACGCTCTGATCGGACTGTGCAACTGCACCCTCCTCCTCATAGCCTGAGCCTTCTGCCGTCAAGTTAAGACCATACATATCAAGCGTAGCCTTTGCCTGCTCCTTTGTAAGTCCTTTAAGTTCAGGCACCGTAACAGTTTCTTCCTTGGCGTTTGCTTCTGTATAAAGCACAACCGATCCGCCATGCTCTATCTTTGCGGCAACAGGCGTCTGCTTAACAACAGTGTCGCCCTCGCCCTTGACCTTGACCTCAAGTCCAAGATCTTCAAGTGTCTTTTTGGCTTCCTCAACAGTATAATACTGAACGCTAGGTACTGAAACCTGCAAGTCTGCAAGCTCGCTCTCGTCATACTCAGGGAAGATCCCCACATAAGGCAGAACGTCTGAAAGCACGTTCACGCATATAGGCGCTGCCACCTGACTTCCGTAGAATTTCTCGCCTGTGGGGTGGTCTACCATTACGAACATTACTATCTCCGGATCGTCAGCAGGAGCGAATGCACAGTATGAAGAAACATAAGTCTGACCTGTTGAGTCCTCGTCTATTTTCTGCGAAGTACCCGACTTACCGCCTATCCTGTAGCCCTTTATATAGCAGTTTGAACCTGGCTGACCTTCAACAACGCCCTCGAGTATCTCTCTCATAGAAGCGGAGGTGTCCTCAGAAATGACCTGACGTCTTACAACAGTGTCCATTTTCTTTACAATGTTGCCGTTCTCGTCAGTTATGCTGTTCACTACCTGCGGTGTAACAAGATAACCGCCGTTTATAGCCGCCGAGTAAGCTGTTATCATCTGAATCGGCGTTACCTTATTGGTCTGACCGAATGAAGATGAAGCAAGCTGAACAGGACCCATGTTGCTAAGTGGCATACTGATAGAATTTGATTCCGCAGGCAGGTCGATACCTGTCAGCTCGTTGAAACCGAACGCATTGTAATACTGACAGAACTTTTCAGAGCCAAGCTTCATGCCTATCTGAATGAACGCAGGGTTACATGAGTTGAGCATTGCCTGAGCAAAATCCTGCGAACCATGGTCGGTAGTTGACCAGCAGTGGAAAGTCGTGTCTTCCACCTGTATCTGAGTACCACAGCCGAAAGTATCATTAAGTGTGATAGCCTTTTCTTCCAAAGCCGAAGCACCTGTTATGACCTTGAATACAGAACCCGGATTGTATATTTCCGAAACCGCCTTGTTCTTCCACTGAAGGGACCATGCGTCAAGCTGTTTCTGCTTGTAATCGTTTGAATCTTCATCAAGCCCCGCAAGCTCCGCCGCCGTCTTTTCATCGGAGATAGCCGCAGGCTCGTTAGGGTCATAAGGGTCAGAAGTCGCCATTGCGTATATCTGACCTGTCTTAGGATTCATTATGATACCGCAGGCTCTGTCAGTAGGCTGATTTTCCTTAACTGCCTTTGCAAGCTCTTTTTCAAGGATATACTGAATGTTGGCGTCGATATTCAGATTAAGATCGTCACCGTCCTGAGCGTCATAGCTCTGCTTGTATCTGTATGGTATCTCAGTTCCGTCGCTTGCCTTTGCAGTGATTATCCTGCCGTCAATACCGCTGAGATAATCGTCATAGTAAGCTTCAAGACCATATATGCCGTTGCCCTCATAGTCCGTGTGACCAAGAACAACAGAAGCAAGAGTATTCTGTGGATAAAGTCGCCTTGTGGTAGGGTCGCACCTTACGCCGTCAATGCCAAGCTCCGTGAGCTTATCCTCGATAGCCGTGGAAACGGTCTTTTCCACCTCTTTTTTCAGCACGATGTACTGAGTATCCGTCTTAGTGAGTTTTTCTCTCACAGTGTTAGTGTCTATCTCAAGATTGAGTGCCAAAAACTCCACAAGCTCGTCAAGACATTCGTCCCCTGATTTCGTTGCGTCAAGTCTTTGCTGATATGTAGCCTTCTTGGACGCGTCGTCCTCTTTGGCTATATATCCTTTAAGCTCCTCTATCTTCTTGTCGTTGTCATCAAGCTTTTCTTTGAGCATAAGAGGGTCTGCATAAACAGTATAGACCGTTGCGCTCTGAGAAAGCACCGTTCCGTTTGAATCATAAATAGTGCCTCTTGACGCTGAAACAGCCGTGCTTTTAAGCTGCTGAGCGTTTGCAAGAGACTGCCACTTCTTGCCGTCCTTTATAGACACCGAAAAGATGGTCGCAACCGTATATATAAGTATCGCCGCCACAGGCAGGCTCAGCCAAATATTCAGACGTTGTTTCATTCTGGCACTTGGTCTGTCGGTCATAAATATCTCCTCTCAGGACATCACCGCACATACAAAATCTTCAATAATTTAGCATGATACGGCAAATATCGTATTTTCACACATACAAATTAATAGAACAAGAAAGCTAAGCACAAATATCTTGTCCCTAACTTTCCCCATAGTTATTTTATTCACTAAGCCCCGATATATTCCAGAACAGAGCTGAACCAGTGTTTTATCTTAACGAACACATTGTCGTCCTCGGCCTTTACCACCTTTGCCACCGAGTCTGACTCCACAGTTACATACTCTATCTGAGATTTATCCAGCTTTTTAAGTCCCAGCTCATTCTCAGCATACTCCTCGACCTTTGACATATTGGTCTTCTGAGCAAGCTCTGACTGTAAACTTACATTCTCTCCCTGAAGCTGAGCAAGCTGTTCCTCCTGTCTGGTCTGCTCCGAACATAGGCTTGATATTTCGACTCTGCCGTATATCATCGTTCCAAGAACAACAGCCACCAGCAGACAAATGCCTATCACAGCTACTACCGATATGGTTTTCTGCTTTAGTGCAGGGTTTTTCTTATATTTTATGGCTCTCTGAGCCTCCGCCTCCTGAGCGTTGTCATAGGCACTGTAATCAAATGCCAAGTTATGTACCTTTGCCATTGCGGTAAAACACCTCTCACGATCCACGGGCAAACCCGTTATTTACACATTCCCAATTTCACACAAATTTCACTCAGTCCTTGATCTTCTCGATCACCCTGAGCTTAGCGCTGCGGCTTCTGTTATTCTCCGCAAGCTCCTTTTCATCAGCCTCTATAGGCTTTCTGTTCACAAGCTTTCCCCTAGGCGTTCTTCCGCATATGCACTGAGGAAAATCAGGCGGACATATACAGCCCTTGCAGAAGCTCTGAAATCTCTGCTTTACCAATCTGTCCTCCAGCGAGTGGAAAGTGATTATGCAAAGCCTGCCGCCCACGTTAAGACAATCGAATGCCTTGTCAAGAGCGATATTCAAATGTTCAAGCTCCTTATTTACCTCTATCCTGATAGCCTGAAAAGTCTTTTTGCAAGGGTTTTTCTCACGCCTTGCCTTCTGCGGAACTGCGCTTTTTATTATCTCGGCAAGCTCCATAGTTGTCTCTATCGGTTTTTGTTCTCTGTATTTTACTATCTTAGAAGCAATGCTTCTTGAAAACTTTTCTTCGCCGTACTCGAAAATTATCCTCGCAAGGCTCTGATAATCATATCCGTTCACAACGTCCTTTGCAGAAAGCCCCTCACCTGACATTCTCATGTCAAGAGGTGCGTCATTGTGATAGGAAAAACCTCTCTCCGCATTGTCAAGCTGATAAGAGGAAACGCCCAGATCCATAAGAATGCCGTCAGCACCGCTTATGCCGAGCCTTTCAAATATCTCGTCTATCTCAGAGTAATTCCCTCTCACAACAGTCGCAGGATAGCCCGCCAACCGCTCGGTCGCAGTTTTCACTGCCTCAGGATCTCTGTCTATAGCCACAAGCCTGCCGCCCTTTTCGCCGTCAAGCCTTTTAGCGATCTCTCTCGAATGTCCTGCTCCTCCGGCAGTGCCGTCGCAGTAAATGCCGTCAGGTCGAATGTTCAACCCCTCCAGGCACTCATCAAGCAGTACGGGAATGTGGTTAAATTCCATTAAAAATCAAGCCCCTCCAGAGCTTCCATAAGCTCGTTATCATCAATGCTGCTGTTGAAATCGTCCCAACGCTTTTTATCCCATATCTCACATCTGTCAGATACTCCGGCCACAACGATCTCCTTTTCAAGCCCTGCCACCTCTCTCAGTGACTGCGGAACAAGTATCCTGCCCTGCTTGTCAGGCTCGACCTCGCACGCCCACGCCATAAAGCTTCGCTGTAAAGCTCTCGCCTTAGCCATAGGCAGACTTCTGATCTTTTCGGCTCTTTTCTCGAAATCCTCAAGGGAATAAACGAACAGACAGCCGTCTATACCTTTAGTTACAATGAACCGCTCGCCGATAAGCTCTCTGAGCTTAGTAGGAAAAGTCATTCTTCCCTTAGCGTCCATAGTCTGATTGTAAGTTCCTTTAAGCAAGCACGCCAGCAAGCCGTTCACCTCCCTTGACCAAGTTAAGCAATGAAATGCCACTTTTGAAGCACTCATCACCACTTTTTTGCACTTTTAACCACCATACAATAATTATACACTATATTATAGAAAATTGCAACAGTAATATTTCCCAAAGTGAATTTTTGCAAGGGATTTTTCTTGGACACTTGGTCAATTTAAGAGAGATTTTAGGGGGATTTTGTAACTTTCGCCTTTTAATTTGTCACCGTCTTGTAATTTGTAAACTTTTAATTAATTTTACGTCATACAATATCTTGTGGTACTTTAAACATTTGCGCCTGTATAAAGATAGCAGATATTTCCGCAAAACTCACACACATTCACATCGTATTGACCTTATAAAGTTATTGTAACACAACATATAGTATACGTCAATAGGTTTTGCGAAAAAAAGCACAATTATTTCTGACGCTGTGACAGAAAAAGCAAGAAGGGTGATGAACGGTAGAATATAGTGTCGCAAAAAGGTTAAAATTCGGTAACAAGGGAATTTGTTTTCTAATTTAATTATTGCACTATCCGATTTTGTAAATTTTCATTGCTTAGATAAAGAAAATAAAGATTGAAGAGGAATGGAGCATGAGAGAGGGTTTTTAACGTTAAAACAGCCAAAAATAATAGTAAAATTGCACAAAACCGCAAAATAAAGTGGCAAAAAAGGCAACTGCAAGGGTAGAAATACAATATGCAGTAAAAAAGCGGACGCACCCCGGTGCGTCCGCCAAGCCTCAGTTATTTACTTGCAAAAATTCTCAATGTATCTGTCGATACACTGTGCCACGATCTCAGTAGCATGTTCACGATCCTTAACATCATCGACCACAGTGTCCTTGTGTTCAAGTGCCTTGTATACCGAGAAGAAATGACACATCTCATCAAAAATGTGCTTAGGCAGTTCTGAAATGTCCTTATATATGTTGTATGTAGGATCATTGAGCGGAATGCAGATTATCTTCTCGTCAGCCGCACCATTGTCAAGCATGGAGATAACGCCTATAGGATAACAGTCAACCAAAGACAAAGGCGCAAGCGTTTCCGAGCAAAGCACAAGTACATCCAACGGGTCGCCGTCCTCTGCATACGTCCTGGGGATAAAACCATAGTTTGCAGGATAGTGGGTCGATGTGTAAAGTATCCTGTCCATTCTCAGAAGGCCCGTGGTCTTGTCAAGCTCGTATTTTACCTTTGAGCCTTTTGGTATCTCTATTACCGCCGTGAATTTTTCCTTTGTTATCACCTTTGGTGAAATATCGTGCCAGATGTTCATGTACATTCCTCCTGTATTTTCATTCAGCTTCGTACATACCCTCAGACTTTAGATTTTCAGGTATGTCAAAAACCGTTTCGCCGTCCGCCTCAACGCATGAGATACAACCGGCGTTGTCCTCGTTTATCAAGTCCCACAGTGTTACAACTTCATCTTCACCCACAACGTCTATCCCAAGCCTGTCAAAAAGCTTCTCAAGCTTCTTTGGATTGCGTGAGTATATCTGAAATTCCTGATAGTCTGTGAAATATATCTCCTCGTCATTCTTGTGCGAGCCAAACCCAAATCTCGATACTCCGTCATTTACAAGCACAGTGCCGTAACGCTTCATTATGGCAAGGGCGACCTCTTTCGTGCAGTTATCAAGATAATAGGTCTTGTATCCATCTCTCTCACTGTCAGGAAGCTCCAGAAAGAAGAATATAGGCTCAGCGAGCTTCTCTATCACACCGCAGGCGACCTTCGCCATGATGTCACAACTCAGCACACCCCTTATATTATCCCCCTGAATGTGGCAGCAAGACCGCAGTTTTTCCGCTCCGCCCACAGATACGCCCTGACAGAGGGTAAAATTATCTTCCATAATATCCTCCGTAAAATAGTTTTATTACCAATAGTATAAACCATTTTCGCAGATATTTCAAGTATAACCTATGAATTTACATTAAAAGTTTACGGCAGTACAGCTTTTCAGCCATACCGCCGCTATAAATCACAAAATTCAGAAAAAGAACAGCGTTCTCACGCATATTTCGCAAACAGCCTATTACTTGCCTCTCTGCTCGATAATGCCGATCATCTCGCCCACATCTTTCATACCCGAAACTTCGCCCATTTTGAACCTCATCTTGAACTCGTCCTCCACCGCACCGATAAGAGTGATATGCTCGATAGAGTCCCAATCCTCGATATCATCAGCCGTGGTGTTCTCGTCCACCTCCAAAGTATCGTCATCAAAAACATCTCTGAAAACATCATCAAGTCTTTCAATTATCTCGTCCTTGCTAAGCATAATGCTCCTCCTTCACCTTTATAACAGTATTTTTATCCTCATACCCCTCAACTAAAAGCCGCCAAGCCGTGTTGCCCTCTTCGTCCTGAGATATCTTCTCAAAGCCGAAGCTTTCATAAAGCCCTGCCACCATTTTATTTTTCGCCGTAGGGTAATAATGCCCGTATATCTCCCTTATGCCACGCTTTTTCGCCTGTTTCACAAGACTATCCAGCATAGCAAGCTCCATATCCCTTTTCAGCACACGGCATGACATCAGCCAAAGCTCGATATCAAGCCTGCCCTTGTCCTCGCTGTCTGTCTTTCCGATAGTCACCGCCACAACGCCGTTGTCACCGAATTTGTCATAAAGCTTTCCATACAGCCTTATGTATTCATCAGAGTTATAGACCGCCTCCATTTGCTCCGCAGTGTATCTCTTTGTGGTGAGATTGAACTGATTGCTCTTGTTGGTGAGCTGAGTTATCCTTTGCAGATACAAAGGCGAAAAATCCCCTATCTCTGCCGTCATTTCAAGACTCAAAAGATAATCATGATAATCCGCAAACCTGCTCTGCGCCTTTGCACGCTGAGCGTTCGCCCTGTACATATCATTGCGTTTAAGATCGTCCTCCGACAGCGTAACAGTTTCAAAATATCCCGAACGGTCAAGCACTCTTATGTAGTCCGTGACTTCCCCTATCTCAGGCACAGCCGTTCCCCCAAGCTGTTCCCTGACTATCTCCCTCTCCGCAGGGTTATCGTCCACAAAAACAAACGCCTCAGAAAGAATGTTAAGCTCCTCCGCCGTGTCAACGATATTTTTGTCCTTTGGCAGCCAGTTGGCTTTTATCGCCACAAAATCATCAGGCCTTAGCACGCCCTCAGGGTGGGAAAGCCCAGCCAAAGCGTTCTCTTCCTCGTTTTTGGAGCATACCGTCAAAAGCACGCCCAGGTCCTTGTGCGCCTTAACATACTGCTGAAACTCAAAATAAGCCATTGCCTCAGCCGTTTCCTTGCCTATCTCGAGATTTTCCACACCGTCGTCACCAACGATGCCGCCCCAAAGAGTGTTGTCAAGGTCAAGAGCCAGCGCCTTTTTGTTCTTGCCAAAGATAGCCTTTATAATATTCGCCACCTGAAAAGCCAGCTCAGGTATAGCCTCGATATTGAGAGCATATTTGTAGAGATACCAATACTTCGGCTCGCTCCACTTTTCAAGCCCATATGCCGCTGACAGCCAGTTTATATCATTGAGATAAACCTCCGGTCTCTGGGCTATCCTGTCATACAAAGCCGAATTGAGCCTTGTGACGAAGTTCACCTTTCCACGCCTGTCAGAAGCGTCCATGTTTCCCATAAGGCGAAAAAACGGAAGCTCAAAATTGTTCTGTATCACAGGACAGCCGAAATGCTCTTTCACTCCGTCCCAAGCCTGAGAAAGCCTGTCAAGCTCAGCGTTCAACCCCTGCTCTATCTCCTCTTCACCCGACCTAGGGGTAGGTGAAAAGCTGAGGTTTCTAAGGCTCGTGTGTATATAAACGATATCAGGTTTAAAGCGGTCAAGCTCCTCATTTGAGAACACAGCGTCCTGCCAGAACTGTCCGTATTCCGATCGATAGAACTCACATTCAAAGCCCATGTCAAGCAAAAACAGCTCCAATACCGACACAATATCGTCCGTAGTCGAGCCGCCCAGCACAGCCACCCTCTTTTTCAGCCGCACCGCTCCGTCGCCCAAAAGCTGCCTTTTCAGCGACCTTTTCTTTTTCATTATAAACCCATTGTCAAATGGATACTCCAACTCTTTCATTCTTTTTTACCTTCTCTTAAATAACTCTCAGCCCCTATGAGCCTGTCACTTCTTCCTGCTGTACCTAAAATCGCAGTATGATGCACCCTCAGCAATAGTCCCCGTCCTAACGAGTTTCATGTTCATCATGTCCGCCAGCACAAAGTCCATTTTGCATATGTAAGCCGCCAGCTCAGAACACCCCTCGTCCTTACAAAGCTTGCACGCCCCACATTCGTGATAATCATACCCAAGGTCATATTCACCATTGCCCGGCAGTATGTCCACCACCCAGTCGTTTTCATATAACCTCTTGTGGCTGTCTTCCGACCATTTCAAACGCCCTGGCATCTTCTTAGGGTCAAGATAACTGTCCACATCACCCATTACCTTGTGAAAAAGCTTTGAAGCGCAAAGCCCGTCACGGAATATTTCAAAATTCTCCTGCGCAGACTTCCCTGTGCTCCTGTTCATGGCAATGTAATAGCTCGCCATAATGTACGAACTCAAAAGCTTTGACTTACCAATATCCTTAGCCCTCGCAACTATCTTCCCATGTTCTTCCTCTATCTTCTTAGCCACCTCTTTAGGAAAGCCTCTCCTTTTAAGCTCCGCCTTTACCACACTGTGATAAAAGTGAAATATCATCTTCACACTAAACGTATT
>NZ_JBDGDD010000012.1:0-5682 GCF_040909065.1 Ruminococcus sp. RTP21359st1_H3_RTP21359_211015 | reverse complement strand
CCGTCCTAAATTTTTTCATAACGCTCAACCTCCAGCCTATCACATATTATCCAAAGCCATACGGCAAACCTCGTCCATAGGAAAGCCTCTCCTTTTAAGCTCCGCCTTTACCACACTGTGATAAAAGTGAAATATCATCTTCACACTAAACGTATTTTCCATATTTTCACCTTTCTATCCGTTAAACAACACCAACTCTATTCCCGATTATCCATATTGTAAATAACGCAAGCAAACCCGGTTATCACCGCAAAAAGTATCGCACCGCCCATTTCCTCCTGCAATGCTGCCCCGACAAAATAGCCAGCCATAGCCGCAAAAAACATGATAACAACAGCCGCCACCGTCCTAAATTTTTTCATAACGCTCAACCTCCAGCCTATCACATATTATCCAAAGCCATACGGCAAACCTCGTCCATTAGTTTCGCCTTACCCAAACCTACAGCACACAAACCACAAACCAGTACATATAAGGTACCAGCGTCATAATGATGTCATAAACTGCAAGAATTTTTCCCGACAGAGCATGACCATTCGCCGTACCCTTTTTCCAAACTAACAAACTGTACAGCACGCTCACCGCAATATGTATCAAACCGCAAGCAAAAATTATCCAATGAAAAACATCGTCCTGAAACTTCCCCTCACTGCCTGTCAGCTCAAAGCTAATGATTATCACCCAGCCCAAAAGGTCATTTCCCAGACCACTGATAACATGAGCCGCTATAGCCAAAAATTTCCTCATAAGCACACCCCCTATGCCAAAAGCATCTATTTTTTATTTTCTGATAACTCACATTTTATCATCACCCTGCACAAAATTCACCCCACAAATTTGTGCAAACAAATGATTTATATTTTAATTTGGCAACATTTCTGCAATTGTTGCATTTTTTATGCAACAAAAGTGGTGATTTTCGGGATAAGTAGAAAGCGTTTTGATACTTGCGGGCACGTACAAGCCCTGCGACTTAGTGAATACGATGAGAGATTCTGGAACAGGCTGTAGAGTACTTGTGTCAAAGCGTGGGTGTGCATTGCGGTATTTTGTGTATACGCAACCAAGGGCATAATACCCAATGTCGCACCCCGAACGCAACTTGAAAATCAAATAAAAAAACGACTGAAACACGAAACCTATGGCAACAAATCTGTAGGGGCGAACAGCGTTCGCCCGTCGAAGAAACAAGTCCACGATTACAACCATTGTAGGACAGAACAAAAAACTATCCTATCACGCTTGTAGGGGCTTGGCGAAATTTCTGTTCGCAAGCTCACAGAAATGCGACAGCCCGCTCGAAGTGACGAGGTTTGAATTTACCATAAAGTCATGCAGATGTACAAAGACGTGCGAGGGGGTCGGGACGTCGGATTTCTGCAAAGCAGAAATTGCGCCGTTCCCCTACAATTCTGAAATTATAACAAATTCTGAACACGGGCGAACGCTGTTCGCCCCTACAGTTATTCGGGATAGTTTATCTTGCCGCAAAATCGCTCCGCTCTTTGCGTATCTACGTTTTGCTATGGGATAGAAAAGCGGTGCAGATTTAATTCTCCGATATCACTTTTATCTGATATTTGACTTCTATATGCTATTTTTCATTAAATCTGCACCTTGTCGGCTTGCGCCGAATGAGGCTCTGCCTCATACTCCGCTAGGGGCTTTGCCCCTAGACCCCACAAGCCCTCTAGCGCCGGGCTTGAGCGTGCGCTTTATCTCTCGCTTCGCTCGGTGCTTGGGGGCAGCTTTGCTCATTCCTCATTCCTCATTCCTAATTCCTCACTTAGCTCCTACTGTATCCTAATATTATTCAAACAATCCACCTTACTAGGCGTTGAACAGCTCGTCAACGATATTGCAAACAGCAGGTCTGTGCAGCCCACTTCTTTACAAAAATCAATAGCGTTTATATCAAAATATCTGAAATCACAAACATAGATTTTTGAGAAGCCATGGGTGAAAAATGGTATCAGAGCATTTCCAAAGCTGTCTTTGAACACCACAAGCACTCTGCCATTGTCCACGCCCGTGTCTATCTCAGCTATCTCCTGATCCACGTTGAGTATCGCAGAATAGCAGTTCACGCCCTCCGCATAGTCAAAAAACAGCGTAGACTCCACAGGGTTTTTAAACTCCGTGTCATAGTACTTTACCGTCAGATCATCATTATTGTCAGGCTTATAGTAAATGAACTTGTCAGGATATTTTTTCAATTCACTGTTGTAATTGCTGTAAGCATACATCGTTCCCACAAAGCCATCTATCTCCCATTTATCGTAGGTATCAAGGTCTGGAAAATCTATTCCCGACTGATCGGCAAAAACCTGCGCCGCATAATATGCTCCCAAAGGCTGCCAGTGGTGATCCGTTCTTGAGTAGATATATTCCTTTGTATGCTCAGCCAGAGAGTCATAAACATCGGTGTTGATTATTCCGTTAAGACCTGCGGCAATGTTGTCGATATTGTCTTTCTGATCTGAAACAGCGTCCTTGAGATTGTTCGGCATATAATAAGCCGCCGAAGTCGGGATAGACATATTGTATACGTTCACGCTGTCCCCAAGGTCAGCCTTCCATTTGTTTATGGTGTTCGCATACTTGTCGCCGTTCTCGAACGTGCCATAGTATGCACCCATTGCACGGACGTTTTCGCCCTTGCCGGATACTATAACGTCACCCTCCCACTGACCGTCGTCAAGATTGTCAGGCACGTCAACTACCTTTTCGCTTTCCGTTGATTTTTTCGTAGTTGTGCTTGCGTCGGTGGTCTTTGTATCCGCAGTGGTGGTGGTCCTCGAACCTGTAAAAGCCGTTACCGTTGTTGTTTTTGCGATTTTATCCTGATCCAGCTCTTCTTTTTCCACCGTTTTGAAATCGCCCGTTATAACAGTATCGTTGAGCTTTATTCCAAGCATATTCGTGAAATCAGAGCAGAAAGATTTAAGCTTTTCTCTGTTTGGAACAGTGTCGGTAAAATATTCGGTTATTCCGCTTGTGAAGTCACCGTCAAAATATGATGACAGCGAAAATTTCGGAAAAGTCGCAAGGTTTCTGTTTTCTGACTGTATAAAACCGCTTTCACGCTTCATCACAAGCAGTGCCGCAAACACGCCGAAAACAATAAGCAGGCAAACAACAGAATTTATAACATTAAACTCCAGCTCGTGAATATTGTTTTTCTTAGCCTTTTCACGTTCCTCACGACGTTTTTTTGCCTTTTCGATGCCTTTTCTGTAAGCTTCCTCTGCCTTAGCGTCGCTTTCTTCTTTTTCCATAGGATCAGGTTTCGGCTCAGATTTAGGTTCAGCCTTTTTTTCAGCTTTCCTGACAGGCTCCTGCTCTTTCTGAACAGGCACTCTGACATTTATTGTCGCCTCTACCCTGCTGGGCTTCTGAGCATTCTCAGGCTTTTTCTCAGGGCTTCTCTTGTCGATTATCTCGACCCTTTTTCCTGCGATAACAGGGCCTTTATCCTGTGCCGCTGCGTCATATTCCCTATAATAGCTGTCAGGTATCTTCAGCACGAAATTCTTCTTATTCGGCAGCTTTTTCACAGTTCCGTCTGCTGAAACTGCCACAGATATCTCTTTTTTAGTGCCGTTTATGTGATTTTTCTCTTTGGAAAATGGGATAATAACTTCATTATCGGAAGCATTTTTCTCCTGAGCTTTTTGTACAGACTGAGAATTTTCAACTTTTTCAGCTTTTTTCTCAACTTTTTTCAATGCTTCTTCATTATCATCATCAGTATTTAGCCATACGCTTTTCTTTGGCTTCAAAACAGGCTCATCCGTCCAAATGCTGTGGCTGAGAGCCTTGTTTTTTCTGACTATCTTTTCCACTATCTCGTCATGGACAGTGGAGCTTTTCTCCGTTTCGTCAACTTTTGCCGTGCTGACAGCTTCAGGCTTTTTCTTTTCCTCGCCTATAGGCTTTCCACCGAAAGTAACGCTGTCAAGATACTCTGTATAGGCTTCTGAAAGAGCCTTTGTATCAGGCAGTTTGAAGTCCTTTTCAAAATCTTTATTATTTGCCATACTCTTTCACCTGCCTAAAATCTGAAATACAAGAACGGATTGTTTGTTGTGTTCACAAGCAGAACGCTTGAGAGAACAAGTATCGCCGCATTGCATAGGATACCTGCTGACTGCATAAAATAGGCTGTACTCTTTGCAGAGAGCGCCTTTTCTTTGATCTTTGGTATAACAGGCATTGTGAAAAGCACTGCCACTGCAAAAAGCCAGATATTGTTCATGAAAAGGTGCTGTGTAACTGTGTCGGTCAGCTTGTTTCCATTTGCTCCAACAAGTGCCTTGAAGAACGTACCCAGCGAGCCGAGGTTCTCAAAATAGAATATTCCGAAGCCTATGAAAATAACAAGCTTTGTATAGATATGTGCAAGGGGTACAGGCATTTTCTTCATGCGCTTTTTGCCTATGAGCATTTCAAAGAATATGAACATTCCATAGTAAAGTCCCCAGAAAACAAAGTTCCAGCTTGCGCCGTGCCAAAGTCCTGTGCAGAACCAAACAAGGAAAAGTCCACCGTATTTTCTTCTTTTGCCAAAGATAGGGAGATAAAGCACATAATCTCTGAAAAATGAGCTAAGGGAGATATGCCACCTCTGCCAGAACTCTGAGATAGTTTTGCAGATAAAAGGATATTTAAAGTTCTCATCAAAGTGGAAGCCGAATATCCTGCCAAGACCGATAGCTATATCTGAATAGCCTGAGAAGTCAAAATAATACCACAGACCCACAAGAATTGCGCCAAGCCATGTGCCTGCCACAGAGAGGGTCTTTATATTTTCATAGCCGTTTGAAGCAGAGCCGAAAAGGGCTGTTACAATGGTGCTGAGATTATTTGCGATAATGACCTTTTTGCCAAGTCCGAGGATTATTCTTGAAAAGCCGTCGGAGATATCCTTGGCGGTGGTCTTTCTTTCGTTTATCTCCTCGCCGATAACGGAGTATCTTACGATAGGTCCTGCAACGAGCTGTGGGAACATGGATACATACAAAAGAAATCTGCCGAAGTTTTTCTGTGGCTTGACCTTGCCCCAATAGCAATCGACGGTATAGGAAATAGTCTGGAACGTATAGAAAGAGATACCGATAGGCAAAACGATATTAGGCACCGGTATGCCTAGACCGAACCAATTGTTGAGATTTTCCACAAAGAACGCCGTATACTTGAAACCGAACAGCACCCCAAGGTTAAAGACAAGCGACCATGCAAGCGCCGCTTTTGCCTGCCAGCCTTCGGGGTGTTTTTCTATCACCCGACCATTTATGTAGTCCACAAGGGAGGAAACTATGAGGATACTAACCCAGACAGGCTCGCCCCATGCGTAAAAGATAAGTGAAAACACCACCAGCACTGCATTTCTTATGGCTGTACTGCGTGTGATAAAATAGCATATCAGACACACAGGCAGGAAAAAATACAAGAAAAATAGATCTGCAAATACCACAACAAAACTCCTAACAAAAATTGATAAAACAGCCATTGTCGGCTTATTCCGACAAAAGGCGATACACATTTAAGTATATCACTGAACACACTAAAAGTCAATTAAAACAGAGGTCTGCGGAAAGTTTTTCGTGTAGTGCTACAATAGATATTGGACAAAATTAAGAAAAAAGAAAAGAGAGATAGGCAAAAATCTGATAAAATAAA
>NZ_JBDGDD010000011.1:0-85081 GCF_040909065.1 Ruminococcus sp. RTP21359st1_H3_RTP21359_211015 | reverse complement strand
TACATGAAATTCACCATGTATGAAAAAGAAAGCAAGAATATTAAATACCATAATGATCCATACAGAGCAGTGAATTTACGCATAGATGAAAACGGTGATCTGCTGTGTCCTAACAACAAAAAATTCCATTACGTTTACAGCAGACCCATAAAGGGAAACAAATATGGGAGAACAGAAGAATTCTATCAGTGTGAAGAATGTGCAAACTGTTCTCATAAAGAAAAGTGCTGCAAATGCAAGGGAAATCGCATAGTTCGCATAAATGAAGAATTGACTGCATTTCACAAAGAAGTTTTGGACAATCTTAATTGTATTCATGGAGCGCTTCTCAGAATGAACAGAAGCATTCAATCTGAAGGTGCAAATGGTATCATCAAGTGGAATCGGTCATACACAAGAGCCAGAAGACGTGGCTTAAATGCCATGAATTTAGAAATTGCGATGATTTGCTGTGGTTTTAATCTGCATAAATTTCACTTGAAGAAGATCGCAATCAGAAAAGCAGCCTGAAAAAGATATTTTTCAACATTTTAATAATCGGCAAAAAGCGCTGTATTTTCTGCCGGTGTGTTTGCTGTACCCTTTTTTCAAGATTAGATAGTTCTTTTTTGCTGTGTGATATATTAAAGCCCGTGGGCTTCCATATCGAGGGAATCCACGGGCTTTGTTGCGCTTTTTTTTACAGCGCCTTTTTTGTGCATAAAAATATCCCCCGCCTTGCGACGAGGGATAAAAAGTGCTAAGTCTATAAATTACTTTCTGTTGTTTGCTATCTTTGCAAGGAGATTCAGTATTTTAAGATAAAGATAAATAACACCTACGATAAGGCCATAGCTTGCATACCATTCATACTGAGCAGGAAGCCCCTGTTCAACTGTCATCTGGATAGTTTCAAAATCGCACATAAGAAGCGCTGCGGCGATAAGAACGCCAATAACAGCGAAAAGTATGCCGATAGGGCCGTTGTTTATTGCAACGATTGAAGTGTAGATAGCTGAATGAGGTGCGAGCCATGCAAGAAGCATGAAAAGCAATCCGCCAATGATAGAGACCCAAAGGCAGGTGATAAGAGCAGTTTTCATTCTGCTTCCCACACGAACGCCCTTTGAATAGATAACTGCAAGCACTGCAACTGTGAGAAGCGTCAGTGTAACAGCTTCAACTATTATGCCTTTCCACTGCATTGCGTAGATCATTGACATAAAGGTGAGGGCATATCCCATGCCTGCGGAATAAATAGAGCCTGTTACCGCCGTTGTTTTCGGAGCGAATGAAGCCACAAGTCCTGCTATTGCTGTTGCGATAATAGCGCCGACAAAGATAGTATACTCAGTGGAAAAAGCCTGTGCACCGCCGCCGAAGAAGTTGTGAATGTAAAAATATGCTCCCATGCCTGCGGCGAAAACTGCAACAAAATACAAGGTCTTCATTGCAATGCCCTTATAGCTTGCCGCCTCTATGCCGTAAGTGGACTGTGCAAAAGAGCGCAGCTTTTTAACTCGTGGATTTGAATAGCTTTCAGAAAAATTATTATAATCGTTCATGAATTTGCCTCCTTTATTTTTTTTCGCCAATATTTATTTTCATGGCTTATATACTATTATACATATTTTCTTAAAAAAGTCAATATGATTTTTCAGGCAACAACGCAAGGTTCTTTTTTGAGACTTGTCCGCATATGATGTAAGCAAAGGCAAAAGCACTGAAAAATCTTGTGCAGTCAAAACGTTTCGCACAATGTTATCAAGGCTATGCCAAAAAATCAGAAAGGAAGATACATTGTGCTGGATATACTTGAAAAGAAGCTTACGGAAAACCAGACCACAAGAAAGGGGCTAACAACTGCGGAAGCTGAAAAGCGGCTCAGTACGGACGGAGAGAACCGCCTTGCCAAAAAGAAAAAGACCTCTGCGGCGAAAATTTTTGCAGGACAGTTTCATGACGTTATGGTGATGATACTTCTTGTGTCGGTGGTGATATCCGTAGCACTTGGGCAATATGCTGACGCTGTGCCTATCGTGCTTATAGTTATCATTAACGCTGCGCTGGGATTTATTCAGGAATACCGCTGTGAAAAAACTCTGGAAAAGCTTGAAAACATGACTGCTCCCACCGCCATGGTATATCGTGACGGCAGGCTTGTGAAAATTCCTGCATCGGAGGTCGTGGCAGGAGATGTTTTTACTCTCGAAGCAGGTGACAGAGTGCCTTGCGACGGCTACATAAACTCATCAAGGGCGTTATCATGCGACGAATCTGCACTCACTGGCGAAGCTGTGCCTGCGGTAAAGAAATGCCGTACATCTGAGATAGATTTTACCGCTTTGAATAAGGATTACATGGTATACATGGGAACAGTTGTCACAAAGGGCGTTGGCGAGGTCACGGCGGTGGCAACAGGTGAGCGAAGCCAAATGGGCAGGGTTTCAACCATGCTTGATGAGATAAAAGAGCCTGAAACTCCATTGCAAAAGAAGCTAGGTGAGCTTGGAAAAACTCTTGCTATGATCTGCCTTGCAGTGTGCGTGATAGTTTTCCTTGCAGGCGTACTAAGAGGCGAGCCTGTTCTCAACATGGCAATGACAGGAATAACCATAGCCATTGCCGCAATACCTGAAGGCTTGCCTGCCACTGTGACAATAGCCCTTGCCCTTGCGGTCAGAAAAATGCTAAAGCGGCAGGCACTTGTACACAGGCTTCATTCAGTGGAAACTCTTGGCTGTGCAACTGTTATCTGCACTGACAAGACGGGTACAGTGACAATGAACAAAATGACCGTCACTGATATTTTCACCTGCACCGAAAAAAGCCGTGCTTACGGCGTAACAAAAGAGGGGGCAAGCTTTGAAAACAAAGCCCTGAAAGCATGGGAAAGCCCTGACCTTGGCAGGATACTTTTGTGCGGCGCAGCCTGCAACAACGCAAGGCTCTGCCCGCCTGAGAAGATAAAAAAGCGTGACAGGGGCGGCAGGCAAAGCGAGCTTTGTGCAGAGGGCGACCCTACAGAAACAGCTATACTCATAGCCTGCGCAAACGCAGGTATAAATGTCAGCTCCCTTGGTTACAGACGAACTGACGAGCTGCCATTTGAAAGTGAAACACGCTCAATGACAGTAATATGCGCTGACGAAAAGGGGGTTACAACGGCATTCAGGAAAGGCGCTTTTGACGTTATCATAAAAGAATGCAGCCACGTTTTTTCTGACAGCGGCGAGCTTTTGACATTTGGCGGAGCAATGAGAAAACAGGCTTTTTACAAGTGCGATGAATACGCTTCAAAAGGTCTGCGTGTGATAGCATTTTCACAGCAGGTGGACGGGGAATGGGCTTTTCTTGGACTAATGGCAATGAAAGACCCTCTCAGGGCTGAAGCCGCAAAGGCGGTGGCGGAATGTCAGCGTGCAGGCATAAAGACAGTTATGATAACAGGCGACCACAAGCTCACTGCCCAGGCTATTGCAAAAGAGGCTGGGATAATGAAAGCAGGCTCTATCGCTTTGACAGGCGACGAGCTTGACAGAATGGACGACAAACAGCTTGACGAGGTAATAGAAAACTGCCGTGTGTTCGCAAGGGTGACACCTGAACACAAGCTCAGGATAGTAAAGGCATTCAAAAGCTGTGGGCACGTTTGTGCAATGACAGGCGACGGGGTAAACGACGCACCTGCTATAAAAGAAGCCGACATAGGTGTATCAATGGGAATATCAGGCACAGAGGTCACAAAGCAGGCGGCTGACGTGATACTTCTTGACGATAATTTTGCCACCCTTGTGAACTCCGTTGAGGAGGGCAGGACCATATATCAGAACATAAGAAAATTCGTGCGCTACCTTATTTCCTGCAACATAGGCGAGGTCATCACTATGCTTGGGGGAATTTTAATGGGGCTTCCAATGGTACTGCTTCCAGCGCAGATACTTCTTGTAAACCTTGTTACAGACAGCCTGCCTGCAATTGCGCTGGGGCTTGAGCCTGCGGAAAGCTCGGTAATGAAAAAGCCCCCTAGAAAAGAGGACGACAGCTTTTTCAGCGGCGGACTTATGTGGCATATCGTCATAAGAGGGCTTCTTATCGGTATCTGCACCCTTGCAAGCTTCACTGTTCTGCTCACTAACACCCATTCTCTCGGCACTGCAAGGACAGGTGCGCTTATAACACTTGTACTTAGTCAGCTTATCCATGTGTTTGAATGTAAGTCGGAAGAAAAGACGCTTTTCACTGTACCTTATCTTTCAAACCCATTCCTGCTTTTCTCTGTATTCATATCAGCGGCAGCGCTGTTTGCAGGCATATGGCTCCCTGTTCTGCAAAAGGTATTTTTCACAGCCGTTCCGAGCCTTGGAGAGTTTCTTGTGGCGGTGGCAGCGGCGGCTATCGTGCCTGTTGGGGCAGGCATAATACCAAAGCTTTTTATGGGCAAAAAATCTCCTGACGTAACAGTGAACGCCCCGCAGGGATAGCAAAAGACCGACAGGGCAAAGCTTTGTCGGTCTAATTTTTTAATCCATATTTTTTATCCAGCCTTTTAAATATCCTGCCAAAAGGTTTTGATAAAACCAGCAGGAAAAACACGTTGGAAACTGCGTATATAAGGGTGAAAAAGGCTGACGAGCTAACAAGGGCAAGGTATCTGCTGAGAATAAATGCGTTATCAGCCCACAGACAGCTCCACAAGTCCATGATAAGAGAGAACGCCGTTCCTGAGATTATGCCGAAGGTCACAAGGAGTGGCTTGCTTTTTATAAGCTTATCAGCCAGCATTCCTGCAAAATATCCGGTCAGACCCCAAACCAGCATTTGAAAAGGCGTCCACGCACCCTGTCCGAAATAGAAGTTTGAGATAAGGGCGGTCATTGCACCTGTCATAAAGCCCGATTCTCTTCCCATATAAAGGGCGGTTATGATAACGATTGCGGTGCAGGGCTTAAAGCCCGGCAGAAAGCTGAAAACTATCCTGCCGAAAACGGACAATGCGGTCATGGCGGCTATTATCACAAGCTGTGTGCTGTCAGACTGTTTTTTCTCAAAGTGGAGAAAATAGCCTGCCACGGTAAGAATGGCAAGTGCTGCGGTGACGAAAGAATAGAAGCGTTCTCTGAAAAACATTATACCGCCAAAGCACACAAGGGGTATGACAAGAAGATAGATAAGCCCTGACACAAGTTTTTTACTGCTCATATTGACCTCTTTTCACCATTGCGAGCCGTTCTCTTACGGCTGTTGACGTCACCGCACCACTGAAAAAGCCCCTTGTGAGCCTTGCGGCGGCGGTGGTGTAAAAGCGATTTTGGGAGAAAAACTCCACGGCATTATCCTCGGCGACTATCTTTCCGTCAAAAAGAAGTCCGCACCTGTCGCAGTATTGTGCGGCAAATTCAAGGTCATGGGTCACGAGAAGTATGGTCCTGCCCTCGTCTTTTAGGTCCAAAAGAATATCACCAAGAGCCTTTTTGGCGAAACTGTCCATGCCCTTTGTACACTCGTCGAGGACTATTATTTTCGGGTCAGCAAGAAGAATTTTTCCAAAAGCACATTTCTGTATCTCGCCGCCGCTGAGATCCCAAGGGTGGCGGTCAAGAAGATGTTCTATGCCCATACGCTGTGAAACATTTTCCACTGTGACTTTGTCACCGCTTTGCAAAAGATCCTCACGGACGCTTTCTTTTACAAACATTGTCACAGGCTCTTGGGGCAAAAATGCAAGCATTTCACGGAAAAGCGAGCCGCTTTTATAGGCTTTCTGTTTTTTCCCGAAAAGTGAAACAGTGCCCATATAAGGCTTGCAAAGTCCGCATATCACACGCAGGAGCGTTGATTTTCCACCGCCGTTTGAGCCTAAAAGCCCATAGCACTCCCCTTTTCTGATACCAAGATCACAGCCTTTGAGGATATCGGGGGAGTTTTTTTTATATCTCTGCCACAGATTTTTGCACTGCAGGGCATAAGGCTCAGCACGTTCTGTATCAGTGACAGCCTGCTTTGGAATATCCGTCACGCCAAGCTTTTCAAGCTTCGCCCTGCCTTGTCTTACATTGAGGGGCAGGTCATCGCAAAGCCTTGCGAACACCTTGGCGGTTTCGGGAAGAAAGCCCTCCAGAGCGTTCTTCACAAAATGTTTTGCGGTCAAGGCAGGCGTACCGAAAAACTCGGTCTTGCCCTTTGCAAGATACAAAATTTTGTCGCAGGAGTCAAAAAGCTCCTCGGGGTCATGCTCGGCAATGATGATAGTCACGCCCATTTCTTTGTTAAGGCGGTCTAAAATGCCAAGAAGCTCCCTTGCGGCAACGGGGTCGAGCTGTGCGGTAGGCTCATCAAGAAGCAGGATATCAGGGTCTGTGGCCATGACGGAACACAGAGCGACGAGCTGTTTTTGACCGCCCGAAAGCGTGGAGATATCCCTGTCATAGAGCGGCTCAATACCGAAAAAAGCCGCCATTTCACCAACACGGCTTTGTATCTCACCACTTTTCACACCAAAGCTTTCAAGCCCGAAAGCAAGCTCAGCCGATACTTTGTCGCATACCGTCTGGCTGTCAGGGCTTTGCATTACAAAGCCTATCTTTTCGGCACTTTCTCTATCAGAAAGCTCGCTTCTGTCCTTGCCCATAAGGGTGATATTGCCCGAAAGCTCTCCCCTTGGGGAAAGCTCTCTTTTCAGGAGCCTGAGCAAAGTAGATTTTCCGCTTCCCGAAGCACCGCAGAGCATTATTTTTTCGCCTTTTTTCACTGAAAAAGTGCAGTCAGAAATGGCATAGTCCGTGCTTTCGTTATATTTGAAGGCTACATTTTCGCAAGACAATATTTCCATTTTATGCTCTCCTTTACTTCAAGAATAAACGGGAAAACGCATATTAATGCGAACATTCCCACAGGCAAAACGCTGTTTTCAAGCTTTATCACAGGGTAAAAAGCGGCGGACAGCTCGCCCTTTGCGGAAAATATCAGCACCAATGCAAAGATAGCTGTAAAAGCCGCCACAAAAATGCCGTCCCATGCTCTGAACTTGAACGAATGTGCAAAGCTTCGTTTCTGGATACCATAACCACGGGCTTTCATTGAAGCGGCTGTGTCCGCTCCCCTTTCAAGCGTGCCTGCACAAAGGGCTGTGAACACTGTGCAGTCTTTTTTCAGGCGGTCAAAACGGCTGTCGGAGATGTTCGCACCAGAGCAATTCAAAGCGTCCAAAAGCTGTCTGTGAAGCCTTTTGAGCTTTGGGATAAAGCCCATTGTCATTGTTATCACAAGGGCAGCTTTTGGCGTTTTTCGGCCGAAAATGTATAGGAGCTTTTCCCTTGTAAGCACCTTTCCAAGAGCTTTGCACCACATTATCACAGCGGTGAGGGATAGTCCAGCGGTCAAGCCATAAAAAAGGGCTTCCTTTGTGTAAGCCTTGCCGTTTACGAAAAACAGCGGCGTTACGCCCTTATGTGAAAAAAGTGGATTTGTGACAGTCAAAACGGCGGTAAGAAAGATGTAGAAAGCAAGTTCTGATGCGGTCTGTCTACAGCTTTGAGTTATGGCACAGAACAGGAACGCTCCCACTGCCGAGCATATACCAACGGCTGGTGAAAAGCAGAACATTGTCACCGCAAGCACAGCCGCAAAATACACAAGGGCGGTCAAAGGGTGAAAAGCTGACAACCTCATTTCACCGCCTCCTTTGTGTAGTCGCAAACGTAGTAAAACTCCACGCTGTCACCGTCATTGAGGACATACTGTGAACAGCCCTTATCGGGGCTTTCGCCATTTACCGTATAGGTCCACCCTGAGGACGGACCGCAGGAAAACTCGTAGATATTGTTTATGCCACGGACATACACAGTGTTGTAAATATTATCCTCTGAACCTTGATAATCAAGGGGTATCTTCCCGCACCTTGTAGCTTTTTCCAACAGATCAAAGGCGGTGTCGCCCTCACGGAGGACATATTTTTCCGCAGGCATAACAATGCCGTCTGAGGGAACATAGCACTCGTCACGGAGATTTTTGTCAAGCATATCGTAATTATCCAAAATATCAGAGCAATCCACTGTCAGAGTTACAGTGTGAGCGGCATTTGCGGTATCGTCGCTGTGCAGGCTGTAATACTCGTCAACGGACTGAATATCAACGCCCTTTATGACCGCTGCCGCTGCTAAAATTATGACTATGAGCAGAGCGATATCCTTTTTCACTTTTCTGCTCCCTCCTGACCTTTGAGCTTTTTGGCTTTCTTTGCTGAAACTGCGAAATTTTTAACCACTGTCATTTCCTCTTTGGTTATCTCGAGCCTTGAAAATCTCGCCTTTTCGTATATTTTCTCGCACTCTGCGAAACTTTCCGCCATATCAGCGCCAAAGGTCTTTTTTATGCTCTCGGAAAGCTCCCTTGGCGTATGGTCTGAGAAATCCCTGCCGCAAAGCTTTTTTCTGCCTGCAAAGAACAGCTTCTCCACCTTTTTGCTGTCAGGCAGAGCGGCAAACTTTCTTTTTCTTACCAAAGCTATTATTGCCGCAATAAGGCAAAGTATAAGTATTACCGCACCGATAACGATATATACCGCATAGCTTTTCTCCGCAGGTTTAGTCTTGTTCTCCTCAAAGATCTCTTCCCTTGGTTTGTCCTCGTCCTCGGGAGCAAGGGCTTCGCCGCCTTGGTTGGTGGGCTTTGCTTTTACAGAGCTGTCGTCAGTTTTTATCATGCCAACATAATCGGGGCAGACCTCGAAAGGCTGCCAGCCTATGCCGTCTTTGTAATACTCCGCCCAATAGTGGAGCTGTTTTGAAGTGACGGTCAGGGCTGAGTTATCTGTAAGGTCTTTGGTCATA
Organism: Ruminococcus sp. RTP21359st1_H3_RTP21359_211015; assembly: GCF_040909065.1. Lineage (NCBI taxonomy): Bacteria > Bacillati > Bacillota > Clostridia > Eubacteriales > Oscillospiraceae > Ruminococcus > Ruminococcus sp. RTP21359st1_H3_RTP21359_211015. The sequence continues at coordinate 76,271 of NZ_JBDGDD010000011.1, read as the reverse complement.
TCTGATGTGATAAAATATCCTCTGCAAAGCCTGGCAGGAACGCCCTTTGCACGGAAGATCTTCACAGCGGCGGCAGCAAAATCCTCCTCGCCCCCACGGCAAGTTACCTCAAGCATATCTGCAAAAGAGCTTTCGCCCCCATAGGTCTTTGACCTGTCAAGCACTGCGTCTGACACAAAAAAGCTTAGCATATCAGACCGCAGTTTACCCTGAGAACCTTGCAGATCAAAATGGTTTGCGGCAAGCTGTTTGTCCTCGGCTGATATGTCAAGGCAGGTGGAATAAACATAGTCACGATAACCCTTTTCTGTGGCAAGATAATCCGCGGGCTTATAAGTGCGCAGGGTATCAAATGTGCCAAAAGGCTTTGTGAGATAGCCTTCCGACACCGCAAGCCTGTAATAGCTTTTGGTGTTCTCAAAGCTTCCGCCTATTATCTTTGGGTCGGAAAAAGCGTTCTCTGCGGCGGTCATACCATAGGTATAAAGGGGCTTTCCGCCATTTTTGATGTTTACTGTAACATTGCCGCTGTCGGATATACCAAGGGCATTGTCAAGCAAAGCGGTCTGAAAAGCCGGTGAGAAATCAAGCTTATCAAGCCAATAAAACTCGTCTGAGTAGGCATATTTCTCCTCACCGCTAAGCTCCCCCCACACGCCGTTAGTTTCTTTCTCAAAACGGCTCTCCATAAGATACAATGGCTGTGGGTGCTCCATTATGATCTCATACTCACTTTTCGTATTAAAGCGATCGGCAAAGGCAAAGTTGGAAAGCTTATCAAAAAGCCCTGTCAGGCAGGCTATAAGCACTGTGCAAAATGCTGTAAGTATAAGCACAAAGGGCTTCAAATCGCCTTTTATGCTGCCGGAAAACGTCAATGCAAGGATACCTAACGCAACTTCTGCAGTGGCATAGTACAGAGGGATATCAATAAAGATACCTGCGCACAAAAACAGCGCAAGCATTGCCACTGTAAAAACTCTGCTGTCAAGACGGCTGAAAATGCTCTGCACTGTGGAAACTATCACTGCACCCACGCAAAGAGCAAACCAAGGGTCTGAGTTTTTTTCCACAAGCATTTCCACTACTCCTGCGCTTTTACCGTGGGCGGTCAAGACGCAGTTCAAAAGCCCTGCAAGGCTTGTTAAAAACTTCTTGTGGAATATCACCGCCGACAATAGTGCGGCAAAAAATGGTATAGGCAAAGTCTTTTTTGATACCCCTGCAAAGGCTGTCAATATGCACACACCTACCAGGACAAAGGCTCGCCAGCCCATACCAAGCGACAATGACAGCAGGAGCATTGTCACTGCACCAAAAAGGCTCTGCATGATATAAACACCCTTTGAAAAGCGCTTTTCCACATAGCAAACACTTGCTGTCAAAATTGTCACCTCTTTTACTATTTTATCTCGATAACACGGCTTATGCCGCTTCTTTCAAACAGCTCTGAAAACTCCGACAGTCGCTCTTTTCCCTGCTCAGGCTGTGAAGAAAGAAGGCTGTCCAAAGCGACAGTGAAGCTGTCTGCGCTATCGATATGCTCGAAAACTTTTCTCTGCTGAGAAAAGCTGTAAAACGCCATATAATGCCCTATACCGCCGTCTGAAAGATACATTGAAAGGCTCAGTGCCTTTGCGGCAATGCGGTCATAATCCGTTGCGGGGACATTTCCGCCTGTTTCAACGTAGATACAAAGGCTGTCAGTAACAGGCTCGCCATATTCACGGACGTAGATATCACCAAGTCTGAAAGACAGCTTCCAATGCACCGATTTATAGCTGTCCCCCTGACGATATTCTCTTATTCCGATAGGCTCGCTGTGGTCAAAGCCCTCGTTTTCATTGCTGAAAAAGTCGCTTTCAAGGGCTTCCTTGAGCTTTGCTTCCTCGCTCTCATCTATCTCTGCAGCATCAGGCATTATGTTCACACTGCCCTTTATTTCGCACTGCGCCTTTTTCCATGTTAGCCCTGTAAAGTCAAAGGCTCTAAGTGTCAGAAACTCTGCTTTTATCTTTCCGCAGGTGTCGCTTTTTACAGTGATATCCACCTGAGCAGGCTCTCTGCTGATGATAAAATGCACCTTTATATCATCGCACTGTCCTGTGAGCATATTTCTAAGCCGCAGTTTACCGCTGTATTCACCGCAAGTTCCTGTGAAGATAAATTTAAGGCTCATGTCCTTATTTTTCAAGCCTGTGCCGTGGCTTACCAGTGTTGCTGACAGCTTTTTCTTCGAGAATATATTTACACATACTGACAATACAAAAAGCACTGCGCACAACCCAAGCACCGATATACCAATGGGCTTTTTCAGCACAAAAAGCAGTATGCCCAAAGCTGTGCAAAGGCAGAAGCATAGCCTCTTCATCTGCGTTTTTCCTCATTCTCAGGACATTTTACGCTTTTAAGTATCTCGTCAAGCACACTTTCTGCCGCAAGTCCTGAGAGCCTGCCCTTTGCAGAAAGTGATATCCTGTGGCTGCAAACATGGACAAAAAAATCTCTTACGTCCTGGGGAACGACATATTCTCTGCCCTTATAGCACGCCCACGCCTTTGCTATCCTGCAAAGTGCCAAAGCACCTCTTGGGGATACGCCCAGAGAAATATTTTCATTATGCCTTGTGGCGTCGCAAAGGTCTGAGATGTAGTCATAAACGCTGTCGTCAACAAAAACAGCCTTTGCCTTTTTCTGCATTTCTATAAGCTTTTCAGCGGTGCAGACGGCTTTCACATCTACCAGTGGGTCTGAACTGCTTCGGTCTGACATTATGCTTCGCATTGCCGCCTTGTCAGGATAGCCCATTGAAAGCTTTATCATAAATCTGTCAAGCTGTGAAACAGGCAGTGCCGCCGTGCCAACTGTGCCTGTAGGGTTTTGTGTTGCTATCACTGCAAAAGGCTCAGGCAGAGGATATGTTCTGCCGTCAACTGTGCAGGCCCGCTCCTCCATGACCTCCAAAAGGGCAGATTGCGTCTTGCCTGAGGTTCTGTTTATTTCGTCTGCAAGAAGTATATTCGTCATTGCCGCACCGCTGTGAAAAGTAAAGCCCTGCGCCTGTCTGTCAAAAGCCGTATAGCCTGTGATGTCGGAAGCCACAGTATCAGGGGTGAACTGTATTCTCTTTGTTTCAAGCCCCAAAGCCTTTGAAAACGCCACCGCAAGAGTAGTTTTTCCCACGCCCGGAACGTCCTCCATAAGCACATGACCCTGCGCCAAAATTGCGGCGAACACCATATCCACCACTTCGTCCTTGCCGATTATGACCTTTTTCACTTCATCTGTTATCTCACGCATTTTTTACCCTTCTTTCTTACCACTGTGAAAACTCCCACTGCGCACAACACCGCTGCCGCAGATATCACATACACTGTCACGTTTTTATCCTCCGCCTCTTTTATTATCTCGTCAGCAGAAGTGACCTTTTTCCGCTCGCTTTCAGGAAGCTTTTTTATCCTCTCTGCGGTCTTTTCCAAAAGATCCTTTTTGTCTTTTCCAACACTATCAACAGGATAAAGCTCACGGCTTATGATACTGTTAAGGTCTGATATCTCACTGTAAAGCTCGTTCGCTTTGGCGTTCATCTCTTCAAGCTCTGATATTATCTTATCCCTGTCGGAAAGGCTCTCGTCAGCCTTTGCATGGACTAAAAGCACAGCCGTAGCAGTGCAGTCCCCCGAAGTAACACCGTTTTTTCTCAGGGCTTCAAGCTTGTTTCTGTCGCTTTTTGTAAAGCCTTTCTTGCCCTTATATATTTCCGTTTTCTCGATACTGTATACACAACCGTTTCCATGGTCTGTCTGTGCAAGCTCCACTGTGAAAGCCCTGTCGCTCAAGGTCAGGCTGTATTTTTCAGCCGCATTTTCAAGCTCTGCACCGTATCTCACATATGTGCGTTCGTCACAATCAAGGTCATTGAAAAGCTTCAAGGCTTTTTCTGCACTCTCCTCGTCTGAGATATCCGAAAGCCTGCCGTTTATGCCGTCAAGCTTTTCACGCTGTAGAACTGAAAGCTCCTCTCTCATATCGTAAATACGTCGCATCGTAAGTTCAAAACGCTTTTGTGCCGCAAGTGCGCAAAGAGCCTGCCCTGTGGCAAGCTCGTCAGAATCGCCGCCCTTTTCATGTGAAAATCCACCGTCGCTGTTCTGATAGGAAAGCAGGGCGGTCAAAAGGTCGGAACTTTTCACAAAACGGCTGTCAGCTTCGGGGTCTATACCAAGTGAACAAAGTGCTATTACTACCTGCGAATCAGCTTCTGCACTTCCGAACGTACCTGAGCTGTCCTGCTTGCCGCTTAGATACTCCACCGCTTTGTCAACGCTTTTTCTAACATCGTCACGGGAAAAATCATTGTAATATGGGGCGATCGCCTGCAAAGCCATTGCGGTGATGTCGATATCGCTTTCACCTTTTGACAGCGAAAAGCCACCATCGGTATTCTGCGAAGAAACTATCTCGTCAAGTATACGCTCTCTGTCAAACTCTGCACCCTCCGGGGTCTTGTAGCCCATTGTATCAAGGGTCAAAAGTGCAAATATCCATCCGTTAAGGCCCTGTTTGCCTACGGAATTATTTTCATCTCTGCCGTAAACACCGCCTTTTACAAGGTCTATGCCCCCAAGGTCGGCAGGGTCGCCTCCCATTGCGGAGGCTGTTATAGCGCACCTCTGCCACTCGGTAGCGTTGTCGGTATCTGAAAGAGCTTTCACACGCTGAGAAAGCGCAGTGAGATAAGCCTCATAGTCCTCCTCAAAACCAAATCGTGAAATGCCTATGGCAAGCCAATCTGAGCTTCCTATGCCTGCGTTTTGCAGAAAATCCCCCGAAAAAATGCTCTCGTCCTGAGAAATGCCCATTTTGTCACGCTGCCACTGACAGACCTTTTCTGCGCTTTCAGTTATCCTGTCCCTTTTATCTGCGTTATCTGCATTCACCGCAGTAACATTTGTCAGAAGCATTACTGCCCCTGCAAACACCGCCACTAATCTGCCAAGAAAACCTCTCGTTTTCAACAATATCCTCCTACCATGTTTTGTCATAGCTATCCTGTGAACCTGTTATATCTCTTCCGTAGGCAACTGTGAACGCAAGCCTAACAGTGTCGCCGTCGGTGAAGTTCACCTTGCCCATGCCGTATGCAGGCATATTGCCGTTTACAGTGTACACCCAGCCTGAGCCGTAGGTGTAGTCAAATTCTCCAAGGCTGTCGGCATACTGTGTGTTGCTGTCTGCAATGCCATCATTTTTTATAAGCTCCGCAAGCTCGCTGTTTACTGCTCCACCTGAAAACGCACCGCTTTTGTGTATTCGGCTTAGATATCTCTGATCGCCCTTGCCTGTAAAGTCACCTGTGAAGCCGTTTTGCTGAAGGAAACGCTCTATAACGTCAACGCCTGTGTCCCCCTCGTATATTGCCACCTCTGAGCCTGCGGCAAGCTGTCCAAGCCCTATGGTATCGGCGTCAAAGCTCATTGTTATAACGCCTGTCTGCTCGCCTTTTTGTGCGCTGACAGAATTTATGGTATAGGCATGATCCGCATATCTGCCCTCGGGGTCATACACCCTTATTTCAAGAAGATTTGCCCCGCCCGAAAGCTGGAGATAATAGGCTGAGTTCCTGTCCTGTGCGATACACTCAACAGAAAGCCCATTGAGCCAGACCTCGGTCTTGTCGGCATATATCCTTCCGCCCTGATAGTCCTGTGCGTTAAATCTGAGGGTGAAGCCCGAGCCTTTCACTGTCTGTCCGTTGGTGACGTTTATATACGTTATCTCAGGTCTTGTGGTATCGTCAGCAATGGGTACATAGGTGACAGTGAAATATCTGTCTATTTTTTTGTCACCGTCTTTTGCATAAAGCCTTATACGGTTATCACCGCTTTGGAGGGTGCAGGTATAATTATCTCTGCCCGAAAGCTTTTTGCCGTTTAGAATAACGCTTAGCTTTGCACTGCCGCTTTGACCTTTCATTCTCGCATAGAAGCTAAAATCGGCGTCATTTACAGTGCGGTCATAAAGGTCGGTATCAATTGAAAACTCCGCAGGAGTGTATTTTATCTTAAAGCTTTTTTCAGCCTTTGAGCCGTCCTTTTCCGCAGAGAGAGTTATAGTATTCTCCCCCTCAGAAAGCTGTGCGGTAAAAGTTTCACCACCGGAAAGCTTTTCACCGTTGACTTTAACCGTCAAAGGTATTTTATCACTGCCGTAAAAAGCTGTGGCTGAAAATGTTATGCTTTCTGTGTCAGTATCCTTATCCGCAAGGTCGGTGTCAAAGGTTATCTCCTTTTTGTCAAAATAAACTGTATAGTCCTTATAAGCCCTTTTCACCTGACCGCTTTTGTCGGTATAAGTGCAGGCAACACGGATAGTGTTTTTTCCTGCGTGAAGGGAAACGCTGCCAGAAAACTGATTTACAACGCTGTCGTTCACAGTGACTTGAACTTTTTGCACTATGAGAGCCTTGTTTTTATGTGTTATTGTGAACTTATACAGGGCTTTTTTTACACGCTCGCCCTCTTTTATAGAGGTGGTGAAATATTCTGTGTCGGTGTTCTTTGTGACAGTTTCGGTCTTGCTGTCAGGCTTTTTCTTTACCTCGTCAGACTTATTTTCACCTTGGACATTTATGGTAACATTCGTGTTCCCGCCATTTACTGTCGGGAAATTTCCGTCGATTTTGTCAGCCTGTGGAGAGCTTTCTGTTGTATCTGTATTGCTGTCACTACTATCAGTGTTATCACTGTCATCTGCCTGTGAGCTGTCCATATCTGAGCTTTCGTCCTTTGGCTGAGAGCTTGTTTCATAGCCCTCTCCGCCCTGTCCGTCCTCCTCCGCAAGGCTTTCAGACAGTGCTGAAAACGGATTTTCAGGGGTCTTATAACTGCTCATATTATAAAAACGCATACACAAAAAAGCCGCTGCGATAAAAAACGCCGCTGCTGACAGCATTATTATTTGCCTGTTTTTTTGTGTATGCTTTTTCATAATATTCTCACTTTTCATATCACAGAAAATGCCCGCCCCCTGAAAATAGAGGGCGAGTATCCTGCAAAATAACTTATATCTTATTTGTCTTAATTTTTTACTTTCTCTTTCTTGAAACTGTAAGAGCTCCGCTGATAAGAAGTGCAAGACCTGCTACGCAAACGCCTGCTGTCGCACCTGTGTTAGGGTTAGCCGCACCTGCGTTATTTGCTGTCTTTGATGAGCTGTCAGCCGCCTTTGATGTGTCAGCACTGCTTACTGACTCTGCGGCTGATGAAGTGGCAGAAGATGTATCCTCAGAGTTTGCAGAAGATACTGTGCTTTCGGAAGATACGTCAGATGAGCTTACAGAGCTTTCTGCTTCTGATGAAGAGCTTGGTGTCTTGAGTTCTTCAAGCTTTTTCTCTGCGGCCGTAAGAGCGTCAACATTGCCTACATATTCCTTAAGGTCGCCAAGAGCGTCATAAGCGACTCTTGCTGCCTTGATGTCATTCTCGCTGTCAAGTGTTATCTCGCCAAGGTCACTGATAAGCTTCTCAACAGCCTTTACGCTGTCATAATCCTCTGCTGCAAGAACTGTTACGTTGATAGTTGTTTCAACAGGTGAAACGGCAACGCCTGTTGTGTTTGCAGCACCCTCTTTTGTCTTATCTCTGTACATACCATACTTGTATGTAACAGTAACGAAATCATCGTCTGCTGTAAGAGCTGTATCGTCGATAGTCACATAATCTGTAACGTCTTTCTTCACACCGTTTTTAAGAACTGCGTAGACCTTCAAGTCGGAAGCGTCATAAGCTTCGCCTTCTTTGCATACTGTCTTAGCATTCTCGGTCACAAGCTTTTCCACCTCTGAGCCGACAGCCATTATGTAGCCTGAATCGTTCTTGAAGTAGATAGTGCCGTTTTCGTCTGCAACAAGGTCAGCTATAGCGTACTGTGCCTGAGCGCCCGTTGGTGTGAAAAGTGACGGAGCTGTTTTCTTTCCGTTTACTATCTGAGCGTCAAGAACTTCTGTTACGCCCTTTTTATCCTTTACATAGCGGATAGCGCCTGCTGATGCGTTCTCTGTGAAGTAAACATAGTTATAACCGTTCTCATTCACAACGCCAAGACCTGATGTCTGTGGATAGCCCTTTGTTTCTGCCTTGTATGCTATCTCAAAGCTGTCAAGGTCGATAACTGCAATAGCACTGCCCTTATAGTCGCCCCAGCCTGAGCCGTTTACGCCAACATAAGCTCTTCCGTTAAGAACTGTAGGAGTTGATGTGCTTGCGCCGCCAAGTGCAATGCTGTCAAGCTTTGTGAAATTGCCCTCATCGTCTATTGTTGCCTTATAGAAATATCCGCCGTTAGATGTGAAATAATAAGCGTCTGTATCCTTATCGTAAGAAATAGTGCTTCTTACTCCTCCGCCTACTGTATACTTAGTATCTATAACGCTTCCTGAGTTTTTGTCAAGAGTAACTATTCTTGCAGGGTCGGTAGTATTTGCCTTTGCATTTTCCATGCCGAGAACGACAAAATCATCAGTTGCATATGCGCCTGCCCAATAGAAACCGCTTTTGTTTGTGAATGTCCACTTTGGTGACTTCTCTTCATCTGTTGTGTCAGGATCTTCGTCCTTAACGTCTATGCAAACATACTGATCGTTTTTTCCTGAACCATAGTTGCAGAAGCCTGTGTAGATACAGCCGTCATTATAGTAGATAGGGCTTACAGACTGACCACCCACGCTGTCCTTGTATACCCACAGCGACTCGAGGGTGTCAGCGTCAAATGCCTGAATTCCACCGTTAAAAGCTGAGAATATCATGCCGTCTGCATAAGTAACAGGCTGGATAGCGTAGCTGTTTGTGCCTGCTCGCTGTCCAACTACTGAATCCACAACGCCCGTTTCCTTATTCATTCTCATGAGCTTGTCGCCAGATGTATAAACGATATTATCTCCAACGATAGCCACAGGCGACGGACCATCGTTCCAGCTTTTTCCTACCTTAGTTGCCCAGTTAAGCACTGCGTTATCCGCACTGTCAGGGAGGACTGATGTTGTTACATTGTTGTTTGTTCCGTCTGAAACAAATGCGCTTGCACACACGCTCAGACTAAGAGCAGTCGCAAGAGCGAAGCTGGCTGTTCTCAAAATTTTCTTCTTCATTCTTTTCTGTCCTTTCGTTGATACACACTGTTCCGCCGTCAATGCACTTTTTATGAACACCCAGACCACAGCAAAAAAATGCCTTTCCGCCGAAACGAAAAAGCATTCTATCCGCTTTACTGCCTGCACAGCGATAAAGCAGACCGTCATCTTCATCGCCCAAGACAGAAATAGTCAACGAAAACACAGCAGATACCTGACTTATGACAGCGCACAAAAAGCCTGTCAAACACAGTAATGGCGGTTGTGCAGGATTTGGACCTGCTTCCCTGACGGCAAGGCTTTTGCCCTGACACGCTCTACTCAGCTAACAACTTTTCAAACTGTGCTTTCTTAATATTCACATCATGATAATTATACCATATCGCTATGGATTATTCAATAACCTTTTTACACCACTAATAAGTCCGATACAACGCCGTTTTTGTGGCATTTTCATAAACTCATAGACTAAAACTTTGTTGGATATAGTTTTAGGCTATACCCTCAGTTTCTCCTCCAGCTCCGTGTCAGGCTTGACAGTGATAGTGTAGTTGTTTGTAAAAATAACCATGCCCGGCTTTGAGCCGTTTGGCTTTTTCACGTTTCTTATGAAAGTGTAGTCAACGTCCACCCTGGAGGAATTTCTTCCCTTTGAGTTGCAGGCGGCGATTATTGCCGCTTCCTCTATTGTCCTGTCAGGTGGCATTTCCCCGTCGCAGGTGACGATAACGTGGCTTCCTGTGATATCCTTAACGTGGAGCCAAAGGTCAGTTTTCTCTGCTTCCTTGCAGGTGAGGCGGTCGTTCTGTTTATTGTTCCTGCCCACCCTTATTTCATAGCCGTCAGAAGAACGATATTTTATAGGCGGCAGAGCCTTTGGAGGCTTGCCCTTGAACTTTGAGCGCTTTACATAGCCCTCCTGAAAAAGCTCCTCACGAAGCTCGGCTATATCTCCCTCCGTCTGCGCCCTCGTTAGAGAATCGAAAACAGAATCGAGATACTTGACCTCCTGCTCGCCCTCTGCAATAAGCACAGTGAGCTTTTTCTCTGCGGTGTCGAGCTTTCTGTACTCCTTATAATACTTCTGAGCGTTCTGTGTTGGCGTAAGCCTTTTGTCAAGTGGTATCTTCACTGTAGGGCAGTTCTCGTCATAAAAGTCCTGCACCTCGGCATATGCCATTCCCTTTTCAAGTGCATAGAGATTTGAAGTGATAAGGTCACCGTAAATGCGGTATTTTTCCCTGTCCTTGCACTCTTTAAGCTCTTCACGCTGATTTTGCACACGCCTTTGAGTTCTCTCGGAGGTGTTTATAAGAAGCTTGAAAAGGTCATTGGCTTTCTGCTTTATTCTTGAAAGGGAGTCCCTCTCCGCATAGAAATAGTCCAGAAGAACACTTGGCGACTCAAAGCTTTTTGTCACCATGAGCGCACCATACTGCGTTATATCGCAGAAGCAGAAATCTTTGAGATTGCCCTCTTTTGTTTTCAGCACTGTGTAGACGTTAGTGCCGTCATTTATGCTGTCACGGACTTTCGAGAAATAAAACCACAGCCTGTCCGCAGTGTCGCCGCTTAGCTGTTCGGCTGTTATCTCAGCACCTCTTGCCGCAAAGAACACAGCTTCCCTTGCGAACACTGGCGAAATGCCCTCAAGCGTTTTCATTATTGCCTTTGAAAGCTCCGCCGTGGGATTTTCAGCTATCTTTGCCAAAAGCTCTTCCTTTGTGCAGTCAAGAAGATTCAGCCTTTGCTCTCTTGGGGGCAAAGTATACTGCGCACCGGGAAGAACCATTCTCACTGATGACATTTCCTGTCCCACACGCTTTATGCTGTCTATTATCCTGCCGTCCTCATGATAGAGGATAAGATTTGAACGCCTGCCCATTATCTCCGCCGCAAGTGTGAGATTCACCCTGTCGCCCATTTCGTTGGTGGCTTCAAAGTCAAAGAAAAGTATACGCTCAAAGCCGTCCTGCCTAATGGCAGTGAGTCTGCCCCCTGCAAGATGCTTTCTCATGAGCATACAGAACATAGGCGGTGTTTTCGGATTTTCTATATCCGCCGTTGTTATATGAACCCTTGCCGAGCCTGCACCTGTGCTGAACATAAGCTTCTGCGCACCCTCTTTAGTGCGGATAGTCATTATAAGCTCCTCTCGTGAAGGCTGGTGTATCTTATCCACTCTGCCGTCAATAAGAGGGTCAAATTCTTTTCTGAGCAAGCTCAGATAAATTCCGTCCAATGCCATTTTACTTACCTGCTTTTTATATTACTTCAACTATATCCCTGTTGCTTACGGCTATCTCTACTCTCAGATCGCTGAACTTGTTTTTCAGCTCACCAGCGATAAACTCGCAGAAGATATTTTCCGTATAGAAATGACCTGCGTCTATAACAGAAATGCCCATATTCTCGCCGTCTATAAAAACGTCATGCTTCACGTCACCTGTCAAAAGCACCTGACAGCCTTTTTCTGCGGCGTCAGCAAGGAACGAACCGCCTGAACCTGAGCACACTCCCACACGCCTTATCTCACGCTCTCCGCCGCTGAAACGGACTACTCTACAGCCGAGAACGTCCTTTGCTCTCTGTGCAAGCTCACGGACGTTCATGCCGTCACACTCGCAGACATATCCACAGCCAACGCCATGCTCTTCATGCAAAGCGCTCTCGGGTTTTAGACCAAGCATTTTGCAAAGCACGTCATTCATTCCGCCCTCTGCGGAGTCGAAATTTGTGTGCATGGAAAGAGCGTTCTTTCCCCCTGCCGCAAGTATCACAGCAGGGTCGTTCGGCACGAGGGTCTTTAGTCCTCTGAAAATAACAGGGTGGTGGGTGAGAACAAGGTCAAAATCACGCTGACAAGCCTCTCTTGCCACCTCTGCGGTGCAATCAAGCGCCACAAGCACGCTCCTTACCTCAGCGGACATTTCCCCCACGTTAAGACCGCTGTTGTCATAGCCCTCCTGCAAGCGGTATGGGGCTAAATCCTCTATAAAACTATAAATATCATAAACTGTCGTCATTTTTGTCAGCTCCTTTTTTTATATCCGATGTGCTGTCAGGGGTATTTCTGTCCTTGATCTTTGCGTCAAGAAGTTCGTAAAAGCCCGTGATGAATGTTGTCACTGCGATAACCACCAATGCAGGCATCATAGCGACAAAGGGCATATAGTTGAGTGCGGGAAACCATGTGCCTCTCGACAAAGCCTCTGCCACATCTTTTTCGCAATGAGTATAGACAAAAGCCATAACAATGGTATGTAAAACAAGCGGTATAAACGCAAAGCTGAGCCAGTAAAAGGCTTTGCCCATGTTTGGTTTCTTAAATTTAAAATAAAAACCTATATACGCACCCAAAGCAACAACGCCGCTTAATATCACGCTTGCACCGCCTGGACTTACGGAGCAGAATGCAAGCAACAGAATTACTGACAGTATCGTTACGGAAAGTTGGGTCGCTATACCTATCCCTAAAGTTTTCAGAAATTTCATTTTTGCCCCCATGTTTTTTTGTATCATATTTTTTTCAACGTTTCAAGTTCGCTCTGTGCAAGCTTAACAAGCCTTTCTCCCAGCTCCTTTTTGTCCTCGGACTTCATCATTCCGCTGCCTGCGACAAAAATTCTTTTTGCCTGCCTTGCGATATACTCTTTCCCCTCGCCCTCAGGCTTAACAAAGCCGAACTGCAAATATCTGTCATCGCAATCATAGGACGGAGTTTTGCCTGTATACACCGCCTGCATGACAGAATATGCAAACAGTCCCTCTGTGCAGGCAAGCTCTTTTTTCACCTCAAAGCCGTTGTCATAAAGCCACTTTCTAAGCACGTCCCACTTTGTCATAGGCTGTAAAACGAGGTTCACTCCGTTTTTCACCCACGGACATTTTTCCAGAAGCCTTGCAATAAGCTCACCGCCCATACCTGCCATAACAACGTCTGTTATGCCCTCTGGCGGAACATTGTCAAGCCCGTCTGAAAGCACCGTTCCAATGCGGTCTGAAAGCCCCTCACGATTGATATGCTCCTCAGCCGATCTCAATGGCATTGGTGCAACATCACAGGCGAGAGCCTTTTTGCACATATTTTCCTTTATCATAAAGCAGGGCAGATAACCATGATCTGTCCCCACGTCACATACAAATTCTCCTGTACAAAGCTTTGCACAGGTCACAAGTCTTTTATCCAAAGCTGTCCTCCAAAGAAAAAAATCGCCGCTCGCCCCCTGAAAAGGCGGCTGGGCGGCGAAAGTAGTTCCAAACGCTTATTCTGCAAAGTGCTTGTTGAGCTTTTCAAGCATTTCCTCAACAGGAACGCCATGAACAGCACAAGCCTCTTCAAGAGTTTCGCCTCTTGACGCAGGGCAGAACAGACAGTGCATACCCATTTCCATAAAGTATGGTGCTGTATTTTCATCAGCGTCCATTATATCGCCTATAATAGTATCCTTTGTAACTGTGAATGCCATTTTATATTCCTCCTATCATGATAGACCACGCACCGCAAAAGCTTTGCGTTATACCTATATTATAACCAATCCTGCGAAAAAAAGCAAGCCCTTTTTATTATAATATATCGCCCTTATCAACATTTATAACAGCGTTGTATCTTCCGTCAAATTCTGTGAGCCGTTTTGATATTTTTGCTTTTACCTCGCTGTCTGAAAGTCTGAAATCAAAAGGCACTACCACGTCAAAAATAAGATTTTCACGGTTTTCGCCCTTTGTCATTCTGAAATCGTGTATACTAAGGCATTGGTCGATAGACTTCACAACGTCTGTTACTATCTTTTTAGTTTCGATAGTTTGCTCGTCATGATCTGCCACCGGATCCATATGTATAGACACTGCGCAGTGATATTTTTCTTTCATGCTGTCCTCAAGATCGTCTATAAGCTCATGAGCCGCCATAAAGTCCATTTCGCATGGCACTTCAGCATGAAAGGAGATAACGGTATTCCCTACGCCATAATCATGTATGAGCAGATCATGGATACCGATTATCTCAGGAAAACTCATTGCAGTGTCAACGATATCCTGAACGAACTCTTTGTCAGGCTTTGAGCCGAGAAGTGGCGAAACACTGTCCTTGCAGGTCATAAAGCCTGAGCGGAAGATAAAGAGAGCAACGAGAACGCCCATATAGCCGTCTATGTTTATGCCTGTGAACGCAGAGAATACCATTGCAAGCATAACAGCTCCTGTTGCGGTGCAATCGGAAAGACTGTCAGCGGCAGAGGCGAAAAGCGAGGTAGAGTTTATCTTTTTTCCAAGCTTTCTATAGAAATACCACATCCAAAGCTTAACAGCCACTGAGCAGCCAAGTATCACAAAGGTCATTACCGAGAAAGCAAGCTTATCGTGGGCAAAGATCTTTGAAAAAGAAGATTTTCCAAGTTCAATGCTCATCATCATTATAATAAACGAAATGACAAGACCTGAGATATACTCCATTCTGCCATGACCGAAAGGGTGATCTTCGTCTGCGGCTTTGGCTGCCATTTTAAAGCCAACCAGTGACATTATAGACGAGCCTGCGTCAGAAAGGTTGTTAAAAGCGTCCGCCATAACGGACACAGCCCCTGACACAAATCCTGCAATAAGCTTACCGAGGAAAAGCATGATATTAAGGACTATACCAGTACATGAGCCCAGGTAACCATATTTTTTTCGGACGTTTTTATCTTTCACGTTATCTCTGTCTTTTATAAATAATCTTACAAGAAGTGCTGCCATATGAATATCCCCTTTTGTTTACCAAAGTAAACTTATAAGTTTATCTACTATTATAACACATAATATTACAAAATCAAGTGCAAATGCTTATTTATATGGATATTCGCCGCAGCAGGCAATATGCAGCCACTTATTTCTCATTTCAACCACATAATAAAATTTTCTTTTCACTATTGAAAAAATTTGTGCAGTGTGCTATAATAGTCATTAGCGTTAATCGTTTACATACGCAAAAAGGAAAGAGGTTATATAAAAAATGAGAAAATTCATATCGAGAGCTGCCGCTCTGCTCCTTGCAGGAGTTATGACAGCGGCTGTGGCAGGCTGCGGAAAGAACTCCGACAGCGAGGCAAAAGACACAGCAAAGAAGTGGACTGAGCTTGACCAGACACAGATAACAGAAGCCATGGGGCTTGGCTGGAACTTAGGCAATCAGCTTGAAGCTTCCAGCGGCGGACTTCCCAGCGAAACTTGCTGGGGCAACCCTGAGATAACCAAAGAGCTTATCGACACTGTAAAGGCGCAAGGCTTCAAGACAGTAAGAATACCTGTTTCTTATCTTGACATGATAGGAGACGGTCCTGACTACAAGATAGACACTGACTGGCTGGACAGAGTTCAGGAAGTCGTTGACTATGTTGTTGACAACGATATGTTCGCTATAGTGAATATGCACGGTGACGGA
The DNA here is from genome assembly GCF_040909065.1 of Ruminococcus sp. RTP21359st1_H3_RTP21359_211015. Lineage (NCBI taxonomy): Bacteria > Bacillati > Bacillota > Clostridia > Eubacteriales > Oscillospiraceae > Ruminococcus > Ruminococcus sp. RTP21359st1_H3_RTP21359_211015. The sequence goes on along the minus strand of NZ_JBDGDD010000011.1, from coordinate 60,720 downwards.
TATTACACTGTTGACCACAGTTGGTTGCTTTGTGCTGAAGACGATGACAAGCAGACCGAGATAAAGGACAAGTACGGCAAGGTTTGGACTCAGATAGCAGACCGTTTCAAGGACTATGACCAGCACCTTATTTTCGAGTCCATGAACGAGGAGTTCAACAATGATTACGGCAAGCCTGACGAAAAAGCATATGATAACATCAACGCATACAATCAGATATTTGTTGACTCAGTGAGAGCCACAGGTTCAAACAATGAAAAACGCTGGCTGCTTCTTCCTGGTTGGAACACCAATATAGATTACACAGCAGGAGATGATTACAACTTCAAGATACCTACCGACAACGGCTGCAAGGCTGACGGCAAGCGTATCATGATATCAGTTCACTATTATGACCCATTCAATTTCACTATTGACGAGAACAAGACCGCAAAAACTCAGTGGGGCAAATATGCGGTAAAGAATTATGACAACTGGGGTCAGGAGGATTATGTTGACAGCCAAATGGCACTTCTTAACGAGAAGTTTGTAAGTCAAGGTTATCCTGTTGTTATCGGCGAATTTGGCGCACAGGACAAGACAGAAAAGTTTGCAGACTACAATGAGTTCAGACGCTACTGGTCTGAATATCTTATCAAGGCGGCAAAGAAAAACGGTGTTGTTTGTGTATACTGGGACAACGGCTACAACGGCAACAAGGGATTTGGCATCGTAAACAGATTTGACTACACTATCACACAGCCTGACCTTATCGCAGGCATGATGAGAGCCATAAACTCCACAGACGATTATGAGATCCCGTCACCGGCAGGCTACACAGAGGTCAGAAAGAGCGCAAAGGCGTCATAAGTTTTTCACACGCAAATATGCTGATACATTTGTAGGGGCGAACAGCGTTCGCCCGTTTGATCTGCATGATGAAATAATAAAAGCAGTACCTTTTCACGGGTACTGCTTTTTGTTTGTGTCTTACGAAACGAGAGGGGGACGAATTGCGGGCGAACGCTGTTCGCCCCTACTTTTTGCTATTCTATCACAAGTTCCTCTTTTGTGGAATCCGTTCCCTCGATATGGAAAGAATTGAGCACAGGCTCATCTTTGTTCATAAGAGAGAGTATCATATAGCTTGCTGTCTTGTCATAAGCAAGCCTTTTATCCTCATCAGAAGGACGAGAAGGTGACTCAGGGTGTGAGTGCCAGTTGCCCAGAGGAACAAGTCCCTCTGCTCTCATGTCCTTGATAGCAGCAAGCTGCTCCTTAGGGTCAAGAGAAAAATGCTCGTTTGAGTGGTCTATGTTCGTGAGAAGATAGACCTTTTTTATTATCTTGTCACTGCCCTCTTTTACTCCGCCGATAAGACCGCAGGCTTCGTTTGGAAGCTCGCTTTCAGCGTGGTGCAATATCTTTTCATAATCGCTTTTGCTGAGTTTTATCATAGATGTACACCGTCACATTCTGCCTGTTCATAGTCGATAAGCTCTGTGATAGTAGGGTGCTCGCCGCATACTGCACAGCCCTTTGTATCCTGTGGGAGCTTTACCTTTCTGAACTCCATTTTAAGTGCGTCATAAGTAAGCAGATAGCCTGTGAGAAGGTCGCCAACGCCAAGGATATACTTAATAGCTTCCATTGCCTGCAAACTTCCTATAACGCCGCCCATTGCACCGATAACGCCTGCCTGCTTGCAAGTAGGAACAGCGTCCTTCGGAGGTGGGTTCTTGAACACACATCTATAGCATGGTCCCTGACCGGGAACATAAGTCATGAGCTGACCCTTAAATCTGATGATACCGGCGTGTGAAAATGGCTTTTTAGCCATTACGCAGGCGTCATTGATGAGAAACTTTGCAGGGAAATTATCAGTGCCGTCGATAACGAAATCATAGTCCTTGATTATATCCATGATGTTCTCGCTGTCGATAAAAGTACGATATGTATTCACCTTAACGTCAGGATTGATAGCCTCCATTGTTTCCTTTGCGGAAAGGACCTTTGCCTTGCCAACGTCCTGTGTTGTGTGGATTATCTGTCTTTGCAGATTTGAGAGATCTACCTCATCTGCGTCTGCAATGCCGATAGTTCCAACGCCTGCTGCGGCAAGATACATAGCGGCAGGTGCGCCAAGTCCGCCTGCGCCTATGATAAGTACCTTTGCGTTAAGAAGTTTTTTCTGTCCCTTTGCGCCAACTTCTTTAAGAATGATGTGGCGTGAGTAACGCTCGAGCTGTTCGTCTGTAAATGCCATTACTGTCCGCCTCCCATGAAGTAAAGAAATTCTACAACGTCGCCGTCTTTAAGAACTGTGCTTTCAAAAGCTCCGCTCTCTACAAATTCGTCATTGATAGTTACTGTAACGTACTGTGGTGTTTCAACGTTCTCGTCAATAACGAGCTGTGCCACTGTAAGTCCCTCTGCAACGTCCTTTTTATTGCCTGCTACTGTTATAGTCATATCCATTTCTCCTTAATCTATAGAATTTATTGTTTCGGCAAGCTGTGCTTTCTTTACAGCTCCCGTAAGTCTTGCTTTTTCTGCTCCGTTCTTGAAGAACACAAGTGTCGGAACGCTTGTGACGTTATATTTCTGAGCAGTTTCCCCGTCAAAGTTGATATTGAGTTTCACAAGCTTTATACCCTCAGGGTTCTCCTCCTCAGTTTCCGCAAGAAGCGGTGACATTCGCTTGCATGGAACGCAGGAATCTGAATAGAAATCTGCGATAACAAGCTTTCCTGCCTCGTTTATCTCGCTCTCGAAAGTATCCTTATTTGCTCTTACTGACATTAATCTCCCACCTTTTGTACGATAAGGTCATAAGTGCCGTCCTCATTGTCAATGAGCTTCAATATCTTGTGACCCTCTTCCTTAATGCTTCTTGGAACGTTCTGAACAGGCTCGCCGTCATTCATTTTAATGGAAAGGATCTGCCCGTCGTCAAGCTCCTCAAGAGCTACTTTTGCCTTGACAAATGTTGTCGGGCAAACCACTGTGGTGATGTCCACTGTATCGTCTATTTTAAAATCAGCCATTGTTATAAACCTCCAGTATAGTATTTGTAAATTTCTCTCTGCCCACTCTGTCGATAGTGAACTTAAATCTTTCGCCAGCTTTTGCGTTATCGTCAAAGAACTGTATAGCGGTATCGCAAATCTTCATAAGAGTTTCCTTATCCTCTATAAATGGGATAACAGTTTCGCCCTTGTTGATATGGTTGCCGAAAAGTCCGCCGAATGAAACTATATAGCCGTGGATAGTATCCCACGCCTCTGTTGGACAGGCTTTAAAGCAGCGTCCGCAGAAGTTGCACTTTTCTTTGTCAAGGACTATCTTTCCGTCCTCCATTGTAAGCGCACCCTGACGGCAAGCCTTTACGCACACGCCACAGCCGATACAATCAGCTTCACGCCACTCGACCTTTATGCCGCCCTTGATACCAACGTCATTTTCTTCCGCTTTAAGGCAGTTGTTCTGACAGCCTGTGATGCCGAACTTGAACTTGTGAGGAAGCTCCCTTGCGAAATATCTTTCGTCAAGCTCCTTTGCAAGAGAGTATGTATCTATACAGCCGCTTGGACAGACCGCAGCACCCTGACAGGCTGTGATAGTTCTTACTCTCGGTCCGCAAACGCCCGGCTCTGTGTCGCCCTTTGCAAGAGCCGCCTTTACCTCGTCGATATCGTCAAGCTTTATAAAAGGTATCTCAACGCTCTGACGTGATGTAAGATGAACATAGCCCTCGCCGTATTTATCTGACACCTCAGCTATCATTGCAAGCTGTTTTGCCGTAAGGTTTCCGCCCACAACTCTAAGTCTAAGTGAAAAATTATTCTTCTGCTTCTGGCGCATGAAACCGCCTTTTTTAAGTGTTGCGTAGTCAACTGCCATAGTAAATTCCTCCTAAAGTTTTTCTATGGACTGTTTAAAGTCCTCGATCAGATCCGATGTGTCCTCTATTCCGACGCTTATCCTGATTGTGTCGCCGAACACGCCTGCGTTTATCTTCTGCTCCTCTCTTCCGTGAGCGTAGATCGTACTTGCAGGGTGTATAACCAGCGTTCTTGTATCTCCGATATTAGTTGCATTTGTTGCAAGCTTCAAGCCGTTTATAAGCTTGAAGGCCCTTTCCTTTGAACCTGCTCTTATGGTGAGTATAGCACCGCCCTTGCCGCCAAGTTCTTCCTGACAAAGGTCATAGAACGGGCTGGCTTTCAGTGCAGGATAGTTCACTTCAATGCACTCACAGCTTTCAAAAAACTCCGCAAGCTTCAAAGCGTTGTGACAACATCGCTCCATTCTAAGACCCAGTGTTTCAAGTCCTACGCTGTTCATAAACGCGTTCATCGGAGCAAGACAGCCGCCCACGTTTCTCCATATGCCGTTTCTCAGCTTTGCGATATAAGCAAACTTCCCGAATTTCTTATACTCAACTAGACCCTTGAACTTATCATAATCCCATTTGAAGTTTCCGCTGTCTATTATAACGCCGCTTATGGAATTTCCACCGCCGTTTATATACTTTGACGTGGAATGTACCACGATATCAGCACCGTAGTCAAATGGATTTATAAGATAAGGTGTAGCCGTTGTACTGTCAAGTATAAACACTGCACCGTTTTCATGGGCAAGGTCAGCCACCGACTTTATATCAACTATTTCAAGATTAGGGTTTCCGATAAGCTCGGCAAAGACCGCTTTGGTCTTACTATTTATAATAGGGGCTATTTCCTCTTTTGTAACGTGCTTTACGAACTTGGTCTTGATACCGAATGCCGCAAGGTCGCCGAAAAGGTCGATAGTGCCGCCGAAAAGACCTGCGCCGCATATTATCTCGTCCCCTGCTTCAAGAATGTTCAGAAGCGACATTGTAACAGCCGCCATGCCTGATGAACACGCCACTGCGCCAACACCTTTTTCAAGTGTATTCATTCGGTTCTCAAAAGCCGCCACTGTCGGGTTGCTTATTCTTGTGTAAGCATATCCCGGTGCTTTATTATTGAATACTTTTTCAAGCTGCTCAGCCGACTCCTGCGCAAAGGCACTCACCTGATATATGGGAGTGAGCGTTGAGCCTGTTGTTTTCTCAGGTCCAAATCCGCCATGGAGCAATTTTGTATTGAATTTCAAAGGAAACGCCCCCTGTTTTCTTATTATATAGCTATCACCGCAAGCCTGTCAAGGTGCGATGTTCTTTGTTACTGTAGATATTATACAACATAAATCATATAAAGTCAATAGGATTACTATAGATTTAACATTTCTTTTAAAATATGCCCTTATTTTTATGAAAACTCTTGACAGTTTGCTCAAAAAAGTATAAAATATATTATATTGATAGGATTACTATGAATAACAGGACAAGTATAAAAAGCATGAGAGCAGACAATATTTGTTTGCTAAGGGAGGTGCGAAAATGAAAATTTCAACAAAAGTAGAATGTGGCATAATTGCCATTGCAGACATTGCAATGAACTCAGAAAACGGCGAAACAGTGACAGTATACAGCGTGGCAGAAAGACGTGGACTTTCAGGAAAATATCTTGAGCAGGTGCTTACTTCTCTGAGACAGGCAAGGCTCATAAAAGGCATAAAAGGCTCTAGGGGCGGATATATACTCAACAAAAAGCCGGAGAAGATAACACTCAAAGAAATAATCGACGCTCTCGACCCATCTGTGCTTGGAAGCGATGTTGCGGTAGTAAATGACGAAAACACAGAATTTGCACAGGTGCTTGACGATTATATATGGCTGAGATTAGAGAACAAGCTGAAAAGCTACACTGAGTCTATCACCCTCAGACAGCTCGTTGACTTCTATAATAAAGAGTCAGCAGAGAACGTTTCAGAGCCTATGTATTATATCTGATTGACAAAAATCGGTTTTCATTTTATAATTAGGGACAGAGAGTGTATACTATATATAAAGGATGTGTTTTTATGTATGACGTTATAATAATAGGCAGTGGTCCTGCGGGGCTTACTGCGGCGATATATGCAGGCAGAGCAATGCTTTCCGCACTGGTGTGCGAAAAGGACTACATGGGTACAGGTCAGATATCTGTTACAGACAGAGTTGAGAACTACCCTGGTCTTTACGGCATAAACGGCTATGACCTTGGAGAAAAGTTCAGAGAGCAGGCTGAAACTCTTGGTGCTGAGTTTTACGAGGGTGAGGCTGAGAGCTTTGAGAAAACAGCCGAGGGCTGGAAGGTCATATTCAAGGACGGCTCTGTAAAAGAAGGAAAAACTGTTATTTACACCGCAGGCACTTCATATCGTCATCTTGACGTGGCAGGCGGTGAGAAACAGCGCATTTCTTACTGCGCAGTGTGCGACGGCTTCTTCTATAAGGATAAAGTTGTGGCTGTTGTGGGCGGAGGAGATACTGCACTTGGTGACGCACTTTATCTTTCAAAGCTTGCAAAAACTGTTTACCTTATCCACAGACGTGACGAGTTCAGAGCAAATAAAGCTTTGCAGAAAAAGGTCGCTGAAACAGATAATATCGTGCCTGTTATGAGTGCAGTTATAAAAGAGGTAACAGGCGGCGAGAACGCAGAGGGCGTTACCTATACGCAAAACGACGAGAAAAAGAACATTGCCGTGGACGGAGTGTTCTGCGCAATCGGAAGCGTGCCGAATACACAAGCTTTAGAGGGCGTTTGCGAGCTTGACGAAAGCGGATATGTGAAAGCTGGCGAGGACGGGATCACCACTGCAAAGGGTCTTTTTGTGGCAGGAGATGTCCGTACTACACCTCTCAGACAGGTAATAACAGCAGCGGCTGACGGTGCAAACGCACTTTCTTCTGCGGAAAAATATATAATGGAGCTGTAAAAAGCAAAACAAAGCGGTGTCGGAGCGTAAAACTCTGCACCGCTTTTTCTATTTTATAGCACAAAAAGGACGCTGTCACCAACGCCACAAATTGCATTTATATATTCACGCTCTCCTTTTCAAGCAGGCTGTCTATAAACCTCTGCACAGGCTCAGGAGTTTCATACTGGGAAGCCGTCACCGCACATATGCTCCTTGGAGGTATCTGCTCTTTTGTGTTTACCCTGAAGATGTTCCCTGCCTCTATCTCTGCCTTGGTGGTCGCATACTGCATGAAGCCTATGCCAAGATTGTTCTTTACCATTGGCATTACAAAGTTTATGGACGTAAGCTCAATGTCAGGTCGCAAAAGCAGATTGTGCTGTCTGAATATATGGTCAAGATAGTTTCGGGTGGTGGTGGTGTTTTTAAGACAGATAAGAGGATATTTCACAAGCTCATGCAGGGATATCTCCTTGTCTTTAAGATAGGAAAAACCGTTTCCTGCGGCAACGATATCCTGAAGCTTCTTTATCACATTTATGTTAAGCCCCGTTTTGTCTGCAAACGGCGAGGTAACTACCGCCACGTCTATTAGATTTGCCCTCAACGCTTCTATAGCGTCAGGGGTGGACATACTGTCTATCTTTATCTGTATCTTCGGGTGTTCTCTGTGAAACTCTACTATTCGGTCGATAAGAAAGCTTTGCAGTGCCACCTCGCTTCCTCCAAGCCTTACTATCGCCCTGTCACGCTCGCTTATCAGTGCAAGCTCCTCCTCTGCCGAGAATATATGCTTGCAGGCTATGGATATATGCTTAAAGAGCATCTCTCCGCCCGTTGTCAGCTCTACACCCTTTTTTGACCGCACAAAAAGCTTGCACCCAAGCTCGTCCTCAAGATTTTTTACGCATCGGCTTATGCTCGGCTGCGACAAAAACAGATAGTTTGCCGCCATTGTTATGTTCTGGAACTTTGCCACATAATAGAATATCTTATAATGCTCGAAATTTATCTCTCTCATAAACCGTTCCTCTCCTCTCTATCCATACACTATGAGTATGTTTACAATAGAAAATATCTATTTGACATATGCTTATGATTGTATTATAATATATTCGTAGACAAAAAGCAAGTCTTACATCACTGCGCCCATAGGGGGACGCATACAAAAAATGTTTTATCATGATAAAATCAATGACGATTGCATTCGACCGCTGGGGGTGAACGGTAAGGACCTTATTATACCCTTATGAGGCTGGCATTCTTATTGGTTTTATTTTTTTGGAGGTGATAAAATGCTGGAGAGAATTTCCGAAAATCTTTCCGAGGCTATGCAAAACAAAGTAGCTTTCAGGATACCGATTTTCGGAGGCATACCCGTTCCTGTGTCCTGCGTGGTAACATGGATAATAATGGCGATACTTGTGATAGCTTCAATACTTCTCACAAGAAACCTTAAACTTATCCCTGACAGGAAACAGATGATGCTTGAATCATTCGTAGGCTTTCTCAGAGATTTCTTCAGAGAACAGCTTGGAGAAAAGGGTATGGCGTATTTTCCGTTCCTTGCAACTGTCATTATCTACATAGGCTTTGCGAACATCATCGGTCTGCTGGGCTTTACACCGCCTACAAAAGACTTGAATGTTACCGCAGGACTTGCGATCATGAGCATTGTGCTTGTGGAGGTTGCAGGAATAAGAGCAAAAGGAACGAAGGGCTGGCTGAAAAGCTTTGCCAAACCTGTGGCGATAATCGCTCCGCTGAATGTAATGGAGCTTGTTATCAGACCGCTGTCGCTTTGTATGCGACTTTTCGGAAACGTGCTTGCGTCTTATATCATCATGGAGCTTATCGACGCCGTTTGCCCGATAGTGATACCGCTGGCATTCTCGGCATACTTTGATATTTTCGACGGCTTCATTCAGGCATATGTTTTCGTGTTCCTCACGTCCCTGTTCATAAATGAAGCAATAGAGGACGACGACTAAGATAACAGAAATTCGGAGGTATGATCTATGTTAGTAGCAATAGGTGCGGCTGTAGCCGTTATTACAGGAATAGGAGCAGGTATCGGAATAGGTATCGCAACAGGAAAAGCAACAGAGTCTATCGCAAGACAGCCTGAGGCTAAAAAGGATATAAGAAGCTCACTGCTTCTCGGCTGCGCACTTGCAGAGGCAACAGCTATCTACGGCCTTATCGTAGCTATCCTTATCATCTTCTTCCTGAAGTAAGAGAATAAGCGTAGAAAAGTAAAAGAATAAAAACGGAGGTATATATCATGTTAGTAGCAATTGGTGCGGCTGTAGCCGTTATTACAGGTATAGGCGCAGGTATCGGAATCGGTCTTGCAACAGGAAAGGCAACAGAGTCTATCGCAAGACAGCCTGAAGCAAAAAAGGATATAAGAAGCTCACTGCTTCTCGGCTGCGCACTTGCAGAGGCGACCGCTATTTACGGTCTTATCGTAGCTATCCTTATCATCTTCTTCCTGAAGTAATAAAACAAAACATCTTTATGAAAGGAGCATAGCTATGATAAGTCTTGATATAAGTTTGGTATGGGTAATAATAAATCTGCTGGTACTGTATCTGCTCCTTAAAAAGTTTCTTTTCAAGCCCGTGTGCAAAATGATGGACGAGAGGTCTGCAAAGATACAAAGCGACCTTGACGGTGCGGCACAGGCTAAGGCGGACGCTGAAAAAATAAAAGCTGACTATGAAGCTGAGATAGCCGATGCACACAGTCAGGCTGTTGAGATAACAAACAAGGCTAAAGCACAGGCAGGCAGAGAATGCGACCTTATGCTTGAAAATGCAAGAGCCGAGTCTGCTAAGATAATGAAAGAAGCTGAAAAGTCCATTGCAAACGAAAAGGAAAAGGCTATGGACGACGCAAAATACCAGATCGCAGACCTTGCTATACTGGCGGCTGCTAAGGTCATTAAGAAAAATGTGGGAGGCGACTCCGACAGAGAAACTGTTGATGAATTTCTCTCCGAGGTAGGTGCTGCCAAATGATCTTTTATCCCGAGGAAGTCTGCGGCAGAGTGCTTTTTGAGCTTTCGCCAAAGGCTGAGAGCGTAAAGGCTTCAAGAGAACTTTTTGAAAGCTGTGACGAGCTTAAGGACGCTCTTGCAAGCCCTGCTGTGGAAATAAAGGAAAAGGAGAAAGTTATAGACAGGCTTTTTCCTGAGGACATGAGAAACTTTCTCAAGGTCATGTGTCAGTGGGGTCACATGGATAACATCATGGACATTTTTGACGCATATGACGATGAAGTCCTCAAAAGCAAAAATATACTTAAAGCTGAGCTTTACTGCGTCTGCCCGCCTGAAAAGGCACAGACGGATAAAATAAAAGAAACGCTGAAAAAGAAATACGGCGTGAGCGATGTTCTGCTGGAAGTGAATACCGACGAAGCCCTCATGGGCGGCTATCGTCTTGAAGTGAACGGGGTCGAGTATGACAAGAGCGTTCAGGGTATGATAAAAGCTTTGCAGAACAGGATATCAGGGAGGTGAACGGCTTGGCAGGTTCAAGCAGAAGCGATATTATCTCGGTGCTTAAAAGTGAGATAGCTGACTTTGAGGCGAAAACTCAGGTCAACGAAACAGGCAGGATAATATCCATAAATGACGGTATCGTAAATATTTACGGTCTTAATCATGCAATGTATGGTGAGCTTGTTGAATTTGAAACAGGCGTTAAAGGAATAGTTCAGAATGTGGAGAGAAAAACTCTCGGCTGCGTTCTTCTTGGCTCTGACCATGGTCTTACGGAAGGTTCAAAGGTAGTCAGAACAAAGAAAAGGGCAGGTGTCGGCGTTGGCGAAAAGCTTCTGGGCAGAGTTGTTGACGCTCTGGGCGCTCCTATCGACGGCATGGGCGAGATAGAATATGATGATTATTACCCTATCGAGCGTGAGGCGGCAGGCGTTTGCAACAGAAAGTCTGTTACAGTGCCTCTGGAAACAGGTATTCTTTCTATCGACTCAATGTTCCCTATCGGCAGAGGTCAGCGTGAGCTTATCATAGGCGACCGTCAGACAGGTAAAACTTCAATTGCTCTTGATACCATTCTTAACCAAAAGGGCAAGGATATGATATGCGTATATGTGGCTATCGGACAGAAAGCTTCCACAGTCGCAAAGTTCGTTGAGGATCTTAAAAAGCATGGTGCTATGGATTACACCATAGTTGTAACAGCTATGGCCAGCGACCTTGCGCCTTTGCAGTACATATGCCCATACGCAGGCACAGCAATGGCTGAATATTTCATGGATAAGGGCAAGGACGTTCTTATAGTATACGATGACCTTTCAAAGCACGCAGTTGCATACAGAGCAATGAGCCTGCTTCTGAAACGTTCTCCGGGACGTGAGGCTTACCCTGGAGATGTATTCTATCTTCATTCAAGACTTCTGGAGCGTTCATGCAGACTTGACGACGCTCACGGCGGCGGTTCTATCACTGCCCTGCCTATAATCGAAACACAGGCGGGCGATGTTTCCGCATATATCCCTACAAACGTTATTTCTATCACAGACGGACAGATCTTCCTTGAAACAGAGCTGTTCTTCTCAGGCGTAAGACCTGCTGTAAACGTTGGTCTTTCAGTATCCCGTGTAGGCGGTGCGGCACAGACCAAGATAGTAAAGAAAGTATCAGGCAATCTGCGTATCGACCTTGCGCAGTTCAGAGAAATGGAAGTGTTCACACAGTTCAGCTCTGAGCTTGATAAGACAACGCAGGAGCTTCTCGACCATGGTCACAGGCTCGTTGAGATACTTAAACAGCCGCTCTATCACCCTTATTCAATGCACGAGGAGGTAATTATCCTCTGCTGCGCACAGCACAAGCTTTTGCTTGACGTGCCTGTTAAGGAGATAAGAAAATTCACTCTCGATATGCTTTCCTACTTTGAGGCAAATCACAGCGATATAATTGCCGAGATAAACGACAAAAAGGTCATGACAGACGAGCTTGACGCAAAGATAGTTGCTGCCGCAAAGGAATTTAAGCAGGGCAGATAAAGGCTCTGCACCGAAAGGAGGCATAAGGCATGGCAGGAATGAGAGAGATAAGAGAAAGGATCGCAAGCGTAAGCGAGATCATGAAGATCACAAACGCTATGTACCTTATCTCTTCCTCAAATCTGAAAAAAGCCAAGAAAAGGCTTGAAAACACCGAGCCTTACTTTGAAAAGCTCCAATCTACCATTCACCACATACTGCTCCACACACCTGAGTTCGAGCACAAGTATTTCGACCAGCGTGAGGAGAAAAAGCCTGAGGACAAAATGATAGGCTACATAGTGGTAACAGCCGACAAGGGTCTGGCAGGAGCTTATAACCACAACGTTTTAAAGCTTGCAGAGCAGGAAATGGCTAAGCACAAGAACACCTGCCTTTTCGTTGTGGGACAGATCGGAAGACATTATTTTTCAAGAAAGAACGTGACTATCGACGCTGAGTTCCTTTACACGGCTCAAAATCCTACCCTTTACAGGGCGAGGGCGATCGCCGAAACTGTCACAGATCTTTTTGAGAGAAAATATCTTGACGAGGTTTATGTTATTTACACCAAGATGATAAATTCCATGGATATGGAGCCTGAGATGCTCAAGCTTTTTCCGCTGGAGCGTGAGGACTTTGAACACCCTCTGCAAAAGCAGGATCACGATATCGTAACATTCAGACCAAGTCCTGAAAAGGTAATGGATCATCTTGTGCCGAACTACATGAAAGGTCTTATATTCGGCGTTTTGGTAGAGGCGTTCTCTAGTGAGCAGAATGCCAGAATGACCGCCATGAGCGGTGCTACCACAAGTGCTTCGGAGATGATAAAGGAGCTGTCATTGCAGTATAACCGTGCAAGACAGGCGGCTATCACACAGGAGATAACCGAGATCGTCAGCGGAGCAAATGCTCAAAAGGACGAGAGTTAAGGCTTTCGGGAAAGGTGTTGAGATTAAAATGGAAAAAGGAAAGATCGTTGAAATAATGGGACCTGTCGTTGACGTTGAATTTGAAAACGGCAAGCTACCTATGATAAAGGACGCTCTTACTGTACAGCTTGACGGCAAGACAAAGGTCATGGAAGTGGCTCAGCAGCTTGGCAACAACACTGTCAGAGCTATCATGCTTGCTTCAAGCGACGGACTTGAAAAGGATATGGAGGTCACTGCCACAGGCGCTTGCATAAAAGTTCCTGTAGGCGACGCTACCCTTGGAAGAATGTTCAATGTCCTTGGTGAGAGCATTGACGGCGGCGAGCCTGTCAAGGCTGATGACTACTGGGAGATACACAGAGAGCCGCCAAAATTTGAAGATCAGAAGCCTGCAACAGAGATCCTTGAAACAGGCATAAAGGTAATAGACCTTCTTGCTCCATATGCAAAAGGCGGTAAAATAGGTCTGTTCGGCGGTGCAGGAGTTGGTAAAACTGTGCTTATTCAGGAGCTTATCACAAACGTTGCCACAGAGCATGGCGGATATTCCATATTCACAGGCGTTGGAGAGCGTTCAAGAGAGGGCAATGACCTATGGCACGAAATGACAGACTCAGGCGTTATCAAAAAGACAGCCCTAGTGTTCGGTCAGATGAACGAGCCACCAGGATCAAGAATGAGAGTTGCTCAGACAGGACTTACAATGGCTGAATATTTCAGAGATAAGGAACATCAGGACGTACTGCTTTTCATAGACAACATATTCAGATTCGTTCAGGCAGGCTCTGAGGTATCGGCACTGCTGGGCAGAATGCCGTCAGCCGTTGGTTATCAGCCTACCCTTGCGAACGAAATGGGCGCTTTGCAGGAGCGTATCGCCTCAACAAAGCAAGGCTCTATCACATCTGTTCAGGCTGTATACGTCCCTGCGGACGACCTGACAGACCCAGCCCCTGCTATCACGTTCTCACATCTTGACGCAACAACAGTGCTTTCAAGAAAGATAGTTGAACAGGGTATCTATCCTGCCGTTGACCCACTGGAGTCAACTTCAAGAATACTTGAGCCTGACGTAGTAGGTCAGGAGCATTACGAAGTTGCAAGAAAGACTCAGGAGCTTTTGCAGAAGTACAAGGAACTTCAGGATATCATTTCTATCCTGGGCATGGAGGAGCTTGATGACGCCGACAAGACGGCTGTTTACAGAGCAAGAAAGATACAGAAATTCCTTTCACAGCCTTTCCATGTTGCAGAGAACTTCACAGGCATAGAGGGCAAATATGTTCCTCTGAAAGAAACAATCAGAGGCTTCAAGAAGATAATAGACGGCGAAATGGACGAATATCCGGAGGCTGCATTCCTTAACGCAGGCACTATCGACGATGTTATCGAAAAGGCTAAACAGCTTGAAAACGAGTGATGACCCTCACCGAAAGGAGAAGCTGAAATGGTAAAGACATTCAAGCTTGAAATACTTGCCAGCGACCACGTTTTCTATTCGGGAGAATGTGACGAGCTTATATTCCCGGGTCAGGACGGCTCTTTCGGAATACTGCCTAATCATCAGCCCATGATAACCTGTCTTAACGCAGGTGAGCTGCGTTACAGAACGGGCGACCAGTGGCACTATGCGGTGGTAAGCGATGGTTTTGTGGAGATAATGCCGTCATATGTGACGCTTCTTGCGGACACTGTGGAACGCCCTGAGGAGATAGACGAAAAGCGTGCCGAAGCCGCCAAGGAGAGAGCTGAGGAGAAGCTCAGGCAGAAGCAGAGCATTTCAGAATATTATCACACGCAGGCAGCTCTCAGCAAGGCTGTGGCAAGGCTTAAGATATCAAGCAAGTATAACAAGCACAAGATAAATATTTAAGTTCACAAAAAGTTTACATCAAAAGCATAACAGACTCTTGACAAAAGGTCAAGGGTCTGTTATAATGTTAGAGCATTCGTATCTAAAGACAGTTGGCAGCAGGAAACTGCGGAAGTCCAGCCGAGGAAAGGAATAGCAAAGTAATTATGACTTTGTATCTCTTTTGTCTTGCGACGAAAGGGATTTTTCTTTTGTTAGTTTACGGTTTGCGTAAATTAGTTCAAAGAGGTGAAATTGAAATGCCAAGCGAAAAGACATTGTCCGCTAAGAAGGAAAGAGTTGCACAGCTCGTTGAAATGCTCAAGAACTCTGCTGCAGGCGTACTCGTTGATTACAAGGGTATCACTGTTGAAGAGGATACAAAGCTCAGAAAAGAGCTGAGAGAGGCTGGCGTAAGCTATTTCGTTGAGAAGAACACTATCCTGAGATTTGCTCTTAAGGAAGCTGGTCTTGACGGTATCACAAACGTACTCGAGGGTACAACAGCTATCGCTATCTCTAACGACGACCAGACAGCTCCTGCAAGAATACTCGGTAAGTTTGCTGAGGACTGCAAGGACGAAAAGTTCTTCCTCAAGGCTGGTTACATTGGTGAGGACGTTTATGACGAGGCAGGCGTTAAGGCTCTCTCGAAGATCCCTTCAAGAGAAACTCTGCTCGCACAGCTGGTTGGTTCCCTTCAGGGTCCTATCCAGAAGCTTGCCGCAACACTTCAGGCTGTTGTGGACAAGGACAACGAGGCTGCATAATTTATATGCCGCTTAATGAATGGGCTTTGACCCGAAAAATTATTTAATAAAAAGGAGATTTTTATCATGGCTTCAGAGAAGATTATGAATTTTGTAGAAGAGATCAAGAAACTTTCCGTTCTCGAGCTTTCAGAGCTTGTTGACGCTATTCAGGAAGAATTCGGTGTAACAGCTGCTGTTGCTGCTGCTCCAGCTGCTGGTGCTGCTGGCGCTGCTGCTGAGGAGAAGACAGAGTTCGACGTAGTTCTGACTTCATTCGGCGATGCTAAGATGGCTGTTATCAAGGCTGTTAAGGAGATCACAGGTCTTGGTCTTAAGGAGTCTAAGGAACTCGTTGAGAGTGCTCCTAAGGCTATCAAGGAAGGTGCTTCAAAGGCTGACGCTGAGGAGATCAAGACAAAGCTTGAGGCTGCTGGCGCTTCTGTTGAGCTCAAGTAATTCTGAGTTTACACAAAAAATTAAAGGACTTCGTAATGAAGTCCTTTTTTGTTGAAAAAATTCATAATGAGTGAAACTGTTTTGTATAGGTGGAACAGCTCAATTTCCGCTTTGGTTTAGAATATCTAGCCCAACAGAACTGTTATATCGCCTGACTGATTTGTCAATAGCGAAGCTCGAACATATACAAACAAGTATGTGGTATGTATATTTATAAATAGTCGAATTTTTTTGAAAAAAAGCCTTGACAATAGAAAAAATAAATGCTATAATAATTAAGCTGAATGACACGGAACACAAACAAAACGAAAGAGTTCAGCGAAAAGAATAGCAAATGCGGCAGTGCTGGAATTGGCAGACAGGCACGTTTGAGGGGCGTGTGTCCTTGACGTACGGGTTCAAGTCCCGTTTGCCGCACCAAGTTAGAGAGCTTGCAAATCCTTTATTTACAAGGGTTTGCAAGTTTTTTGTTTTATGTAGATTTTGCGTTTGGGTGTTGTTTGGGTGTTACTGTGATAAAAATTTAAGGAGCAGGCTTAAGAGCTTGCTCTTTTTTAGTTGGTCGGTTATTCCGCCTTACATTTCCTCTCCCACGTGAGGATATCCGCCACAGCTCCGAGAGCTTGTGCCTCTCTGTCTTGAAAGGCGGTGGCGTATATGTCAAGGGTGGTGCTTGCCTGCGAGTGTCCGAGAACGCTTTGAACTGTCTTGACGTCAACGCCCGAGCTTATGAGCAAGCTTGCATTTAAGTGTCTGAACGAATGAAGATTGACCTTTGGCAAGCCGTATTGCTCACAGGTCTTTGTCAGCCAAGTGAACGGCGTTGCTCCGTGCATTTGGTGTCCGTCCCAAGTGGTGAAAAGCCTGCTCGTGCTGTGCCATTTGTCACCAAGCTTTAAACGCTGTGAAAGCTGTTCGTTTCTTAGCTGCTTTATTGTAAATATCACGCCGCTGGGCAGGGTCAAGGCTCTTACAGACTTGCGGCTCTTTGGCTCTGTGTCATAATAGCCACGCTCTTTTGAATAGTGAACAGTTCTGCGGATATGCACAATGCCCGTGTCAAAGTCTATATCCTCCCACTCAAGACCGAGTATCTCGCCCCTGCGAAAGCCGCCGAATATAGCGAGCTGAAAGAAAGCCCTGTATTTTATAGGCGTATCGTCACGATCGAGTATATCAAGAAAGCGTTTAGCCTCGTCTATGGTGAACATTTTATGCTCTGCCTGCGGTATCTTTGGGAGTGCGGCATTTTTGCAGGGGTTTTCCTTGATAGCCTTTATATGCACGGCATAGTCAAACACGCTTGACACGAAAGAAACATAATTCTTTATAGTCTTTGGAGAAAGCATTTTATTGTCTGTACGCTTATCAAAGAGCTTTTGACAAGGCTCTCCCAATGCTGCGGATATCTTTTCGGCGTTCTCCCACCTTATAAGCTTGCTCTCTGCGGCTGATTTAATGGTTTGTGAGCTTACGCCTGCTTGCTCTGCAAGGCTTTTCTGTGTCATACCCTTGTGGCTGAGAATGGCTTTTAAGTCACCCTTGAAAGTTGCATTTGCGGTCTTTTCAACGTGCTGTTTACCAAGCCAAGCTATAAAGCCGTCTATCTCTCGTGGGGTTATGCGGTCTATACGCAAGTGACCGAGCTTTTCATACACTCGTGGGGTGTATTCTCTGCACCGCTCAACGCCTGAGGGCTTTAAAGTACGCTCTGCATAGTTTTCAAACCACGTTTCACAAAAGTTCTCGAATTTCTCAGCGTTGACAGTTTGACCGCTCCTGCACTTCTCCTCAAAATCAAAAGCCGCTTTGTTCAGAGCCTTTTCTATTTGCTTTTCGGTCATATTAGGTCTTGAGGGTCGCCACGTCATTGACTGTGATTTCTGCTTTGTACCGTCCGCTGAATAGCCACAGAACACTCTTATTCTATATGAGCCGTTTGCACGCTTTTCTATCTGTGCCATTGTATCAAGTCCTTTCTGTAAAATTAGAACGGGATTAAATCATCATCGCTTTTGGGTATTTCTCCAAGTGATATTGTAATATGTTGTTTGTCCTCTCCATTTAATATGAATATTTTGTCATCAAAAGAATATTCAAAAACGTCTTTTTTTAAATTGGCAAAGCGACACTCGAAAGCATTCATTATTGCCGATTTTACATCTTCGTAATATTCCGTATTTTTATTAGTTTCAATCATTGCAACAGCCTTTGAATATTCTTGTGCAAAATATGCCAATCCAGTGTCATTTATTGTAATATTCAAATTTGCTGTACCACTCGGAAAGTCGCTTGCGGATATGCTATGCGTTGCATCTTTTAAATCAAATATAACTTTTAGTGCGTTTAGTATCTTGTTCTTTTCATCTTGTTCAGTTTCCTCAACAGGCTTTGTATTAATACCGCAAATTTCATCAAGCGAAAGATTTAGCACCGCCGCTATATTCGCAATAAGCATAATGTTTCCGCCGCTTTGTTTTTCTCCCTTTTCTACCGCAACAATAGTTGTTTTAGTCGTTCTTGCTTTTTCTGCAAGTTGTTCTTGCGTTAAGCCTGCTTTTACTCGTGCAAGCTTTATTTCATTGCCCATATGTTCAACATTGAAAGTGTAATTGTTCATAAGTTTTAACCCCTTTGCTGTTGTTGTTATCATTGTATCATAAACAGTCAATTTTGTCAAGGAAAGTGTTCTTGTTAATATTAAGATTATTTACGAAGATAGCTTGACTTATAATTCAAATCACATTGAATTATTAAAGGTTTAAAATATAAAGTTAAGTTATATTGACTTTATTGTTGTCTAATGATATAATTAAATCACAGCAACAGCAAAAGCGAGGTGAAACAAGGTGACAGGAACAGAGGTAAAACAGCTTATATTTGCAGCAGGCTTGAAATGCTGGCAAGTTGCCGAGCTGTGGGGCGTGAATGACAGCAATTTCTCACGCCGCCTTAGAAAGCCGTTTAATGAAAGCGAGGTTGAGAGGCTCAAGGCTATTATTGACCAACTTTCAGCACAAAAAGAAACCGCCTGAACGCTACCAACATTCAGACGGCAAAGCAGGCTTTAATGCCCGCATATGAAAACACACACGTTTCCGCTCCTATTATACCACATTCGAGGGCGGAAATGCAAGTCTTGAATGTGGCAGATAGGAGAATATTTTGAATAAACAGAACACAAGGGCATTGCCGAAAATGCTCACCATAAAGGAAACCGCACAGGCAACAGGGCTGCACGAATACTTTGTGAGACAGCTTGTCAAGCAAAATCGTGTTACATACGTCAAGGCAGGCTGCAAAACGCTCATAAACCTTGACAGGCTGGTTGAGTTTCTTAACGAGGGTGAGGGGGCAAGCATATGACAGCAGCCGAAAGGATATCAAACGCCCTTAGAAAAGGCGAGAGCAACGCTGTAAGCCTTGCGGATATGTGTATCATATCGGGGCTTGACAACCGCCACACAAGGCTTGTGATTGAGGATATGCGGCGTAAAGGTGCAGTGATATGCTCAAGCGACTGCGGCTATTTTTATCCTGCTGACCGCTCAGAGCTTAACCGATACGTCAACAGGGAGCGTTCAAGAGCAAGCTCTATTTCTCAGACGTTACGCTCTGCGGAAAGACTTCTTGAGGAGTGGAAAGGACAAGAATAATGAGTGAAGAAAGCAAAATACCGCCTTACTTTTACTTTAATACAAAATATTGTGATTGGTTTCAAATGCTCAATAATGAACAAGCTGGAGCTGTAATAAAATATATCTGCTCATATGTAAAACAAGCAGAGCTGCCAACAATAGAAGATCAAGCAGCCGCAATGCTTATTGAATTTATAAAAACAGATATAGACCATTCTTTTCGCAAATATCATGCACAATGTGAAAACGGCAAAAAAGGCGGAGCTCCAAAAGGTAATAAAAACGCCGCTAAGAAAAAGGCAACAGAAGAGCCGCCAATAAACGAGCTTTTCGGGGATATAGCGTATAGGATTGCTGATGTCATTTTCTGGAACGCTCAAAAAGAAGATTTTGCGATTTCTGAGTATCTTAGCAAATCACAAATAGCAAGCATTGCAGCTTGTTACCACATACTTGATGTAGATGATATTTCCGATATATTTGACGGTACAATGAAAGAATTTATTATAAACAAAAGTGCACGGCAATTCTGCAACGAGCTTAAGCAATATGCAGCAGCGGAATTTGAGGAAGGTGATGAAACATTTACGGAAACCTTTGCACGTACCAAGCAAGCAGCGGACAAGTTATTGAAAATGTCACTTGATGAGATCAAACACTTTTATAGCAAATGTGATTTAGCTCTGGAAGCTACTGATATTTCAGAAACCCAAATCAAAGAACACTATGACTTTACCGAAGAAGAAATCAAGCAAATCTTATCCGCAAGGCGGCAACAAAACAACCCAAAAACAACCCAAAACAACCAAATATAATATATTATATTTCAATTAAAATAATTTAAAGTTAAGTAAAGTAAGAAACTAAACTTACTTTAATATAACTTAAATTATTATGCTTGTTACATTTCTTGAAATTGCTTTGCTTATCGCAATTTCAGAAAGTAACAGCATAACGTTTAACACGAACCGAGAGTAAAGCTCGAACAAAGCCGTAAATGTAAGAGAATGTGAGAGGGTGACACAATGACAAATGAACAGCTTGCGGAATTTATCAAGCAAGGCGGTGCGGACGATCTAAAGCCTGCTTTGTGGGATAGGGTAAAGCACTTGATGTTCAAGCTTGCAGGGCAATATTACAGCAGCTATGAGGAGCGTTTCACGTCTTGTGGGGCTGAACTTGCAGACTTTCGGCAAGAATGCTATCCTGCTTTTATAAAGGCTATTGAAGCGTACAGCCCCGAAAAGGGCTATGCTTTCACAAGCTATCTTGAATATCACATACGCAATGCAGGTGCGGAGCTGTTGGGCATACGCAACGCTGGCCGAGAGAATAACAAGCCTCTTGACAACTGCACAAGCCTTGATAAGCCCCTTGATACAGGCGACAGCAAAGAGCTTTGCTTAGCTGATATTATCCCCGACAGCAACTCGCAAGAGGGCTTTGAGCAGGCTTTACAGACCATTGCAGACGATCACACAAGAGCGGTCTTGCACAAGGCTCTTGACCGCTTAGACAAGCCCCTGCGTGATGTGATAGTGCTTTATTACTTTGAGGATATGACACAAGAGCAGATAGCAAAGCGTGAGGGCGTGAGCGGTGAGCGTATCAGACAACGCAAGGCAAAGGCTCTTAGAAAGCTCCGTTGTATGGCTGAACTGAGAATACTGTGGGAAGAACAGAACATTGAAAGCCGCCTGCATTTTGACAGCCGCACCAACACGAGGGCTTACTTCAAAGCTCAACAGCGTATCTCAGAGATAATAAAGCGTGGCTCATACCTCAGCTACGGACAGCGGCAGGCTATAATATATGACTGCGAGATAGAACAGCTTGCAGAGGACAATGCAGAGTATCAAGCAATGACGATCTTTGAGGAGCTTGTTTCGCAGCAATACGGGGCATATCACCCACTTTGAGGGGCAATTTCACGTTCACGTCTTCATTGCTTATATTTCTCGCATATTTGCAGAATGTGGCAAATCCTAGTTATTCCTAGAGTAAAAAAGGGCAAGCACGAGGCTTGTCCTTTGGCATTTATGCGGTCTGTGGTGGGTAAATAAGCTTTGAAAGCTCTGTCTTGCTCTGCTTTATTATGTCAAAGCAAGCTCTTAGGACGGCTTGAAACATATCCGTGCGTGAGGCATACACAACAGCCGCAATGCTCTCTTTCTTTGTGTCCTTGTTCTCGATAGCAGGGCACTCATCATCAATAAACTCAAGGTACACGTTAAGCAGGTTTTCAGCTTGCTCAAGGTTTATTACAAAGTCCTCAAGGTCAAGGGCCGATACGCTTTTGACGTTGTTTTGTGGTGTGGTCATTTTTGGTTACTCCTTTATGTTTTATATATTCGCCCTTTATTGCAGAATTCGGGTCAAAATGTTGGTGTGGTGTTTGGTCTATACCGCAAGCATAAGCCTTGCACCGAGCTTAAAGCCTGCTATGTTGGTATCTATGATGTTGAGGCGGTCAAGGTTGAGAGTTTCGCCTTTGTCCAGCAGAGGGGCTATAACATAGGCGACAGCTTTCGGCAGATAGCCAATTCGGTAAAAGCCCCTTGCACCCTCTGGGAACGCCCACAGGCTCACGGCGTTGCGGTCTGCGGCGTTGGTGCTTTCGTGCTTGAGTTTCAGCACAGCAGGCTTGCTCTCCATAGCCTTGAGAACGCTCTGACGGCGGTTGAATGAAGTCCCTGCTATCCTTACGGACAGCCTTTCGGCTTTAGCTATCACCCACGCCTTGAGCATTGCTGTGCGGCGGTTATAGCCCTTGCCTACGAGCTTGTTTGCTATTGTCATAAGTCTTGATTTTGTGGTTTTGGTCATTGTTTTCAGCTCCTTGAATTATCTCAGTATTAAGAACGCTACTGCAAGTATCAATCCGCCAAGCTTGAGCAGCTCTTTGCAAAGTTTGAAAATATCATTTTTCATATTGACACCCTTTCGTTTTTGTGGTATAATTCAAGCAGTTGGGAGAGCGGTCAACTCTCCTTTCTGCCGAATTTACTATTTAAGTAAATCTTTTATGATCAAGATGTAGCCAATCAAGCCGATTATCTCGATCATTAGCTTGTTAAGTTGTTGGACCAGCTTAACAAGCTTTTTTATTTTCTTGTCCAACTTAACCGCCCCCTTTCGTTCTTTGTTGATATTATTATAGCATATATTACGTAATACGTCAATACTTTTGAGCGACAAACATATACAAATATTACGTAATATCTTTGTGCAAACTGCATATTGCGTAATACAGCCTATAGATGTATAATATACTTGGGGGTGGAATGTATGGATAAGCAAAAGCAAATCATCAGACAAAACAAGTATGTGGCTGAAAAATATGACCGATTTACAGCAACATTTCCTAAAGGCAAGAAAGAAGAATACAGAGTTCACGCTGAGAAAAAGGGGTTGAGCCTTAACGGCTTGATCAATGAGCTTATTGAGGACGATATAGCAAAGTACAAAAAATAGGGGTGATATATATGACAAAGGCTGTGACAAAAGCCCACGCAGAAAGCAAGGGTGAAAGTCTTAAAGGCTTTATTAACAGGGCTATTCACGAAACTATGAGCAGAGATGAAACAGAATAAAAAGAGGGTGTTACAATGTCAGTATCAGAAGCTCAAAAGAAAGCCAACAGACAATGGGACAAAGAAAATATGATAACATTAGGCTGCAAGGTCAAGAGAGAACAAGCAGAAAAGTTTAAGAAATATGCTGCGGACAATGGCAAAACCGCTAATGCTCTACTCAAGGATTTTGTGTTGGAGAAAATAGAAGAAAGGGAGTGAAGCTGTAAAAATGGATAAGATAATAAAGCTTTCATACGACAGAGATATGTGTCCGGATAATGACAGCGTGATTAGTCAAGTCACTTGTAAGAATTGTGAATACTACAAAGGTTTTGAATTATGTAACGGAATTCAATGTACTCTTTGCGGTTATTATTCAAGCAGTTGTGAGGAGGGCACCGAATAACAAAACAGCAGGCGTTATTATACTCCACATTACTAATGCTCATTAAATGATACTGCATAATATTGAACAAAAAGAAAAGCAAAGTTTGTGCATATTGCGAATGGCATTTTTACTCAATTTTGAGTATAATAACAGTAACAGAACCTCACGCACCTCTTAACAATGTGTCCCAGTGAGGGCTTTTTTTTAGGTGGTGATTATGGTATGAATACAAAAGAGCCTGAGTTATTTTGCAGACAGGTAAATAAGCTTATAGAGCACGGCTGTGAAATAACCGACTATGAGCAAGCCATAATGATACTTAACAAAATCAATTATTATAAATTATCAGCTTACTTTTTGCCGTTTAGAGATAATGACGGAAATTATAAGCAGGGCACAACGCTTTTGCAAGTTTATAAGATATATGAATTTGACAGAAAGCTAAGTGCGTTTCTTTATGGGATAATTCAAAAGATAGAGGTTTTTGTAAAAACACAGATAGCTTACTATCATTCAAACAAATATGGTGCTTTAGGTTATTTAGATCATTCCAACGTTGCCGATAAAATGATAGAAAAACATAAAAAGCTTATTGATAATTTCAACACTGAGGTAAAACGCAACAAAGAATTACCTTTCGTGAAACATCATATAGACAATTATGACGGCAAATTTCCGTTGTGGGTAGCTGTTGAATTATTTACTTTGGGCAATACATCACAGTTTTACTCGCAAATGAAAACAGCAGATAAAAAAGTTATAGCAAGGTCTATTTCGTACATAACACAAACAGAATGTACATATTCTCAGCTTGAAAGCTGTCTGCGGTGTCTTACCACACTTAGAAATAAATGTGCTCACTTTGGAAGAATTTATTATTCAAGGTTTAAATGGTTTCCGTCTTTGCCTTACGAGGAAGAATACAAGGCGTACGCTCGTGGACGCAATTTTATTTATCTTTACCCATATTTATACATTATGAAAGTGTTGTACCCG
The DNA here is from genome assembly GCF_040909065.1 of Ruminococcus sp. RTP21359st1_H3_RTP21359_211015. NCBI lineage: Bacteria > Bacillati > Bacillota > Clostridia > Eubacteriales > Oscillospiraceae > Ruminococcus > Ruminococcus sp. RTP21359st1_H3_RTP21359_211015. The sequence continues at coordinate 36,296 of NZ_JBDGDD010000011.1, read as the reverse complement.
TCACCTGAAAGCTGGAACGGCGTTGTTACAGAGCTTGCCGCACTTATAGAAGAATATAGCAGCTATATTGATATAAACTGCATTGGCTTTCCCGATAATTGGGAAGAACAATTATCAAGAGAATAAATCAAGCAGGCGTTACACCCTCTCGACACTTTATCGACAGTTTAAAGGTGCAAAGCCTGCTATTATTTTGTATGTATGCTGTTAAAACGCTCTACAATGCCCCTAGCGTGTGCTGTATGGCGTTCTGCGTGTTTTGTGGTTAAGTTATGTTCTTGAAATTGCAACGGCTTATACGGCTTTCTGATAGATTTAGCGATGATTGCACTTCTAAGGGGCTTGTTTTACTGAACGTGTGTGCTTTAGCTCAAATATGAGCGATAGCAACCAGCTCAAAAATGAGCAAGTTCAAAGTCTATTGATACTACTAATTTTTATCAATTTGCAACTAAAAACAACTAATGTACAATTATTTGTACTCGTTTTTTGGGTGTTGTTTGGGTGTTACGAGCCGCAATAACACCCAAAATCAGACTTGACAATGCTAAACGATAACCCACGCAAAAGCCCTATTTACCGACGTTTGCGAGGATTTACAAAAAGCCGCTAAACGCATTTTTGAGTGTTCAAGTCCCGTTTGCCGCACCAAGTTAGAAAGCTTGCAAATCCTTTATTTACGAGGGTTTGCAAGTTTTTGTTTTACAATAAAAACAGCTTCCGAACAGCCGCTGACAACTGCTCGGAAGCTAATGCTTTACATATCATATATCGCTTATCCCTGCACTATCTTTCTTCTTGCACATGATCCTATACCCCACTCTCCCGTAAATAAAACTCAGAACCCAGCCTGCCGGCATTGACAGCCATACTGCCGATACGCCTATGACCGATACCAGAGCGTAGGTGAAAATAATTCGGAACGTGAGATTTATTATGCTTCCGGATAAAAACAGCTTCAAACACCCAAGCCCCCTTAACATTCCGTTAAAACTTGAATTTATTCCCATTATTATATAACAAAACGCAAGGTCTGTCATGTAGCCCATGCCTGTTTCTATGGCGGAAGCTGAGGAGCTTGACAAGTCCATAAAAAAACCCAAGAATCGCCGCCTGAGAAGCATTATCACTGCAAATTCTATCACCGCTATGCCTGCGCATAACAGCACGCTCGCCTTGTAGCCCTCTCTGATACGCTCTTTTTTGCCTGCCCCAAGATTTTGTGCTGTGTAGGTGGATACCGCATTTCCGCAAGCTATGAACGGCATTATGGCAAAGGAGTCTATCTTTGAAGACGCCGTGTACCCTGCAAGCACGTCCGAGCCAAAGGGATTGACGGCAGACTGCACTATTAACATTCCCACCGACACCACTGACTGCTGTATCACCGATACTGCCGCATAGGACGACATCTCTTTTAACACCGCCCCCGAAAAGAAGCTGAACTCTGCTCTTTCATGGTCTTTTCTGTATACCTTGTCAGTAAGAAGCAGAAACGATATCACTGCCGATACTCCCTGAGCAATGAAAGTCGCCCATGCCGCACCTGATACGCCCATGGAAAATCCCCCCACAAACAAAAGGTCAAGCCCTATGTTCAGCAAAGAGGACATCACAAGCAGATGAAAAGGCGTCTTTGAGTTGCCAAGGGCACTAAATACCGACGCTTGCACGTTGTAAAGAAACATAAACGGCATACCTAAGGAATATATCCGCAGATAGTCAGCAGCGTCATTTATGATATTATGCGGCGTTTTCAGAAGTCTTAAAAGCGGCATACTAAGTACCACCCCAAGAACCGCTATCAACGCTGCGACCATAAGTGAAAATATCAGCACAGTGGAAATGCCCGTCTTGACCTTTGACTTGTTCCCAGCACCGCAGTATTTCGCTATAAGCACCGATGTTCCTATGCCCGTACCAGTTGCAACGGCTATCATGACCATTGTCACTGCAAAAGAAACTCCCACCGCCGCAAGAGCTTCGTCACCATTTATCTTGCCCACTATTATGGTGTCCATGGTGTTGTAAAGCTGTTGAAAAAGGTTTGCAAATATAAGAGGCTGTGCAAATCGGAATATTATTTTCTTAGGGTCGCCCTCTGTCATTATTACATTTTCCGGCTTATTCTTCAAATTCTTCACCGCCTGTGAATGTGGGTATGTATCTTTGCTGGGTTACGTCAAAAAGCCCTTTTTCCGTCAGCCCCACCTCCGGGATAGTCTGACACAGCGACACTGTAAGCACTGCCGTCATACGCTGTATGTTTCCGCCTGTGAGGGCAAGGGCTTCTCTGAAAGCTTTCTGTGCCTTTATCTCGCCTGCGATGTTTTCACCGCTTAGTATGCCTGCCACAGGAAGGGAGTAAAGCCCTGCCACCTTACCGTCAATAGCCATAGCCGCACCGCCGCCGTTGGCTTCAACAGCTTTCACAGCGCAAAGCATATCCGCAGGGTCAACGCCCGATACAACGACATTATTGCTCTCCTGAGCAAAGCTTGCGGCAACAGCTCCCCTTTTAATGCCAAGACCTTTTATAAAGCCACTGCCTATCTCACCACTCCTGCCGAAACGCTCCACAACGAATATGGGCAGAATATTGGCTTTTGTATCACCGCATACAATGCCGTTGCTGACTTCAAGCCTGCCTTTTACAAGCCTTGTGACTATGCCACCCTCGGGCATTTCAATTGCATTTGCAGTAACATATCCCCTCTCAAAGCCTGCTTTTATCTCAAAAGAATGGCTGTCAAGCCCTCTGGGCAATATCACAGTGTTTTTAAGCTCAGGATAGCGAGTTAAGTCAAACTCATGCCTGCAAAGAAACTCGCCGTTTTCAGCCACAAGCCTGCCCTGGTGATAGACCTTTTTCACTGTCATATTTTCAAGGCTATCCATAAGCAGAAAATTCGCCTTTCTTGAGGGAGCGACCGAGCCTATGATATCGTCAACACCATAGTGCCTTGCGACGTTGAGAGTTGCCATTTTTATTGCTGACACAGGGGAAATACCGCATTTCACTGCAATGCGCAGAGCATTATCTATACAGCCGTTTTCCTTTATATCCTCCGCAGACTTGTCATCAGTGCAGAACATTATATCGTCCGTAGGGATATGATTTTTTACCATCCCCTCGCAAAGAGTTCGGCAGTTCGGCTCTATAGTTCCCTCTCTTACCAACACAGCCATTCCGCAGTCTAGCCGCTGCTCAAGGTCGCTTATGCTTTCGCACTCATGGTCGTCACAAAGCCCGGCGCAAGCCGCCTGCTGAACGTCACGAAAGCCCATTGACGGACAGTGACCGTTCACCTTTACACCTGCCCTTTTTGCCGCACCGAGAAGCTTTATTATCTCCTCATTCCCCACCACAGCACCGCTTATCTCACCCACAGTTTTCGCCCTGCACTCTTTGATAACATCAATAATATCATCTTGCATTTTCAGGGTGGAAAGATACTGCGAAGAAAGCTGCAAAAAGCTCTCTACGGGCATTTCCCCAAGCATTTCGCATATAGCTTTTATGCCCTTAAGACCAAGAGTATTCGACATCTGCATAGGGTCAAAGAATACACAGCCCGTTCCGTGTGGCACTGCGCCCTCGCAGTATGCAAAAGAAGTGAGCTTTGAGGACTCTATGTGCATATGAGCGTCGATAAAAGAAGGCGCAAGATACATTCCTCTGCAATCAATAAACTCTGTTGCTCTAGGCTCAAAGTCAGGGCAAACTGCGGCGATAATGCCGTTTTTTATCCCCACCGAGCCGCTGTCTATTATCCGTTCTCTGTAAACGTCAACTATTCTTGCGTTGTAAAAATAAATATCAAAAGGCAGCTTACCCTTAGCCGCCAGTATAAGTTCCTTTAGCTGCCGATCATTCATAAGCTGCCTCTTTCAGATACAAATATTATCAGTGCTTATATAGCGACTTGTTCAGCGCAAGATTGCAAAGCACATTGATTATACATCTTGACGCCGCAAGTGAAGTTATCTCGCTCACATCAAACGGAGGAGATACCTCCACAACGTCCATTCCACAAATACCGGGAGCTGTCACGAGCTTGAGAAGCCTTAAAAGCTCTCTTGGGAGCATACCGCCAAAATCAGGTGTGCCAGTACCCGGGCAGAAAGCAGCTTCCAGAACGTCTATATCAAGGCTCACATACACTGCCTTACAGCCCTTCCATGCGATATCGAGAGCAAGCTCTGCCACCTTGTCGATACCATACTTGTCTATATCCTCCATTGAGATCGCAGTACAGCCGCTGTCACGGGTGAATTTTGACCATGACTTGCAGCAGTTTCCGCCTATGCCTATCTGCACAAGATTTTTTGCGCTGAGGTTAGGCAGGTGAGTGGAATGATACCATTCTGTGCCGTGCATTTTTTCGTCCATTTGGATAGCGTCGCAATCGCTGTGGCGGTCGATATGGATAACGCCGATATTGCCGTCGATATACTTTGAAATGCCCCTGAGCGTAGGGAAAGTGGTAGAGTGGTCGCCCCCAAGAACGATAGGCGTTACCCCCTGAGAGAATATATAGCCTATGCCCTTTGTTATCTGGTCGAAAGTCTTTTCGGCATTTGCAGGAAGTGTGTAAATATCTCCTGCGTCGCAAAGCTTTATGTTTTCGTATAGGTCAACGCCATAGTCAGGGTTGAAAGGGGATATCTGCGAAGAAGCGTGTCTTATGCCGGCAGGGCCAAGTCTTGTGCCTGAACGGTTTGACGCTCCGCTGTCATATGGGATACCCACCACTGCAACGTCATATTCTGACACCTTATGGATATCCTCGCAGAAAGGGCTTCTGAGAAAAGTTTCGTGGCTTGTGTATGTAGGGCCGAGATTTGTTCTTGCAAAACAGCTCATGCCCTCGCTTTTAATGCTGTCCACAGGCTCTAATCCAAACTCAACGGCTCTCTTTGCCATTGTAGGAAATCTTGTGTTGCCAAATTCATCAAATCTTGCCGCCGTTTTCATGGCGTGCAGTTCATTTCTGTCTATCATGATCATTTCTCCCTGCTTTCTTTTATAAGCGGAAACTGAAGCTCCGCAATAGTTTCATCACTGTTGTCCGTAAGTGTTATGTCTATACGGTATATCATCACTCCGACGCTTCCAATGGTGTAGCCATGCTCCTGTGCAAGACAGCGCATTTTCATTATAAGCTCACCGAAATAGCTGTAGCAATTCCTGTGAAAAGCGCAAACGTATTTTCCTCCTGCCACTGTTGTGAAGCTTTTCTTGTCAGCCTGATCTGCCGAGCAGAACACCATAGGGCAGACCTCGGAATCCATATCGTCTGGGTCAACTGAGTTTTTTATGGTCATTGCCACCTTATCAGTGGCAAGCACAGGTGAAGTTCCGCCTATAGCCTCCTCAAGCTTCATAAACTCTATACCAGTGAGATTTGTTCTGAACTTGTTGCTCTCCCCTTTGAGGGCATATCGTTCAGGAAGCTCCTTTATAACAGGGTCATCAAGCTTGAAATCTGTGTTGTTAAGCTCTCTGATAAATTTAAGCTTTTCTTTCAGCACACGGCTTATTTCAAGCTTATCCGCTATCTCCTGCTGTAAAAGCTCATAACGCTGTCTGAGAACACGCTCGGACTTTTCAAGGTTTCTGTCGCTGAAATAGTCCTCTATCTCTTTCAGGGATAAATTCAGCCTGCGAAGCTCTTTTATAGTGCCAAGCTTTTCACACTGCTGTGCCGAATAAAACCTCCGCCCTGTGAGCTTGTCAACATAGTCAGGTCTTAAAAGCCCTATCTTATCGTAATATCTAAGCCGTTCGGTAGGTATGTTTCGATACTTTGCTATCTCGGTTATGCTCAGAAGCTTTTCCCCATTCGGGACAAGCTGTCCGTTTTCGTCTGTATAAAACACAGTGTATTTCATATCATCAGTCATATCTTGTCCCCCATTCCAATTATTATGACAGCTTATTCAAGAGCCTGCTCGTCCTCTGCCCCTGTTCTTATCTTCACAACGTTTGCAACGTCATAAACAAATATCTTTCCGTCGCCTATCTTGCCCGTATAAAGCACCTTTCTGATAGTGTCGATAAGAAGTCCAAGAGGAACAGTGCTTATAACTATCTCCACCTTTATCTTAGGCAGAAGCCTTGATTCAAGCTCAGAGCCTCTGTAAAGCTCAGTGCTTCCTTTTTGTATTCCACAGCCGCTCACCTGCGTAACTGTCATACCTGTTATATCAAGCTTATCCAAAGCATTTTTCAGCAACTCGAACTTTGCGACGTTCATAAGAACGACCACCTTGTGCATCTTTCCGTCCGCCTTGTAGTCAGAAGCGTTAAGCTCTGAGGCTTCGTCTATAGCCCTCACCTTTGAAGGCTCGTCAGCGGCAGCGGTGATGAACTGAGCTGTGTTGAGAAGATCCGCATAACTGCTTGAAAGTCCATGCTCGCACTTGTCAAGACCAACTATCTCTGTGTTCTCGCTAACTCTCAGACCCATTGTTTTCTTTATCACTGTGAACACTATCACCATAATAAGCGCTGTCCATGCCGCCACTGAAAGCACGCCTGCAAGCTGTATAAGCAGATCCTTCGGGCTGCCTGAATATATAAGACCGCTTTTCTTTGCGAAAACGCCCGTCATAAGCGTTCCCCATGCTCCGCACAAACCGTGAACACTTACCGCACCCACAGGGTCGTCAGCCTTTAGCTTTGTTATAAGCTCAACACCAAACACCATTACAAAGCCTGCTGTTATGCCGATAAAGAATGCTCCTCCTGCCGAAACTGTGTCACAGCCTGCGGTTGAAGCCACAAGTCCTGCAAGTGCTCCGTTAAGGGTCATTGTCACGTCAGGCTTGCCGTAGCGCACCCATGTGATGAACATTGCAGCTATTGCACAAGCCGCCGCAGATATGTTTGTGTTAAAGAAGATATCCCCAAGCTTTGCCGCCGCATTGCCGCCCTGAGCGGTGAGAAGCGAGCCACCGTTAAATCCGAACCAGCCTATCCACAAAATGAATATGCCCAAAGCTCCGATAGTGAGATTATGTCCCGGTATGGCTCTCGCCTTGCCGTTTTTATCAAACTTGCCTATCCTTGCTCCCACAAGCAGCGCACCTATAAGAGCGGTAGTTCCGCCAACAAAGTGAACGGCAGTTCCGCCTGCGAAATCGTGGAAGCCTATACTTTTGAGCCAGCCTGCACTGTTCCATATCCAGTGACCTGTTATAGGATAAACTATTCCGCTCATAACAGCCGAATATGTAAGATAAGCCTTGAACTTTGTTCTGCCTGCCATTGCTCCTGAAACTATAGTCGTGGCAGTTGAACAAAAAACAGTTGCGAACATAAGGAACACTCGCTTAGGCAGATCTCCTGCGGCTGCAAACTTTCCTGCTGCGAACAGGCTTGGCGTTCCGATAAATCCTCCTATGGAGTCGCCATACAAAAAGCTGAAGCCGATAACCCAGAAAAGAACAGAGCCTATGCAGTAATCCATAAGGTTTTTCATTATTATGTTGCCTGCATTTTTTGCTCTGGTGAAGCCTGTTTCCAGCATTGCAAAGCCTGCCTGCATAAAGAATATCAAAGCTGTGCAGAGAAGAACCCACACGGTATCCAGAGATGAATACATTATCGCACTTCCTTTTTCATATTATTTCTTATTTTGCCACATGAACGTCTGCGTAACTGAAGTTATACCAGAACATCGGGCTTGGGTCATATGTGAACTTGTCGCTTACTGCGTAAACATCAGATGATGTGTAAAGTCCAAGGTAAGGGCACTCATCAGCAAATATCTTATATGCGTCAGTATAGTAACCCATTTTCTCAGCGTCGTCTGTTGTCTGAGCCGCATTATCAAGAAGTCCGTCTGCTTCTGTGCTTGTCCAAAGTGTTTCGTTCGTTCCGCCCTCGCAAGCGTTAGAGCCTGCATATAATGTCTTTAACATTCCCATAGGATCAAGAAAGTCTGACATCATGTATGTGCCGACTGCGTTGTAATATCTCTCGCCGTTATCCTTTGTCTTGTAGCCGAACATATAGCTGAAGATATCGCTGTCAGGCACTTCCACAAGATTCATTGTAATAGAGCCGCTTGCGTCTACCATTGACTTGAGAAGCTCAGCCTGCTTCTGCGTCTGTGAAGTCGTATAGAAATCAAACTCAAAGCCGTCAGGATACTTTGACTTTGCAAGACATTCCTTTACCTTGTCATAATCCTGAGTATAAACATCGCTTTCGGCGATAGTTGAATCCCACTTATCCTTATCCATATACATCATGGATTCGCTCATTGGAACAACAGCCGACTGCTTTGCATAATCGCCGCCGATAGTTGTTGTTATCTGGGAACGGTCGATACAATATGCAACAGCCTTTCTTGCCCACTCGTCATCAAACGGCTTTGAAGCTGTGTTGAATGCGATATAGTTTGAAGTCGTTCCCTCGCATGAGAGGATATTGAAGTTCTGACAGCTCTGATATACAGACATAACGCTGTTTGACATACCCTCGACAAAGTCTATCTGTCCGCCCTTTGCCGCAAGTGCTAATGCGCTTTCGTCCTCGATAACGTAATATTCTACCTTGTCGATATCGAGAGTATCAGGGTCGCCCCACCAGTTTTCATTCTTTTCAAGAACTATCTCGCTTCCTGATGACCATGAAGAAAGCTTGTAAGGACCTGTGCCGACAGTCTTTCCGTCAGCAGTGCCGTACTTGTCGCCTTGCTCCTCTGTTACAGACTTCTCGACTATAGTGCAGGCTGATGTTGCAGGAACATACTGCCATGATGAGTCAGGCTGCTTAAGATGAACTGTCAGCGTCCAAGTATCGTTGTCGGCTTCAAAGCTGTCAACGTTTGCAAAAAGATAGCTCATATAATAGTTGTCTTCTGTTACTCTGTTAAGAGAATAAAGCACATCGTCCATTGTCATTTCATTGCCGTCTGAGAACTTTACTCCCTGTCTTATCTTGTATGTGTATGTAGTATCGTCAACCTGCTCCCAAGATTCTGCAAGGGCAGGCTCAACTGTTGTGCCGTCATGTGAGAAGTTAAGAAGCGTGTCATAGCAGTCATAACCTGTGAGAGTTGCTGCCACGATAGTGAAATCGGCAGGGTCAAATGATGACGGCTCCTGAGTATAGCCTACTCTGAGAACTGTCTCTGAATTTCCTCCTGAAGAACCTGAGCCTGAACCGGAACCTGTGTTGTTGAAGCAGCCTGTCATACAGCTTGAAACTGTTATTGCCAATGCAGCAGCGGCCGCGATCTTGCGTGAGAATTTTTTCATGATAACTTTCCTTTCTTCAAAAGATTTATTACATATCCGCAGCAGTCTTGCTGCGGTCAATGCCTAGTGGGAAATGACAGGCAACGTAATGCCCGTTTCCAATGTCTTTGAGCTTTGGCGTGCGGTTGTCGCACAAGCCCTCTTTGAAATATCTGCACCTGCCTGCAAAGCGACAGCCCTCGGGGATATCCACTGCGTTCGGTATATCTCCCTCCAGCAGGATATGCTTCTTATTTTCAAGAGGGTGTTCCTTTGGCTTCGCTGAAATAAGTGCCTGAGTGTAAGGGTGAGCAACGCTGTTATAGACCTGCTCCACCGTACCCATTTCCATTACCGCTCCCAGATATACCACCGCTATCCTGTCGCAAACGTGACGGACAACGTTCAGATCATGGGAGATAAAAAGTATCGTCTGCCCTTTATCCTCTTTCAGGTCAAGCATAAGATTCAATATCTGCGCCTGCACAGAAACGTCAAGTGCCGAAACAGGCTCGTCTGCAAGAATGAAATCAGGCTCCAGCATAAGCGCCCTTGCTATTGCAAGCCTTTGGAGCTGACCGCCCGAAAGGTCTTTAGGATATCTTGTGAGCAAATCCTCCGGAAGCGCTATATACTCCATAAGCTGTTTTATCCTCGCCTTGTAGACCTCAGGCTTTATCTTATGCACCTTTGCAGATTCTTCAAGGCTAAAGCGTATAGTCTTTTTCGGGTCAAAGGAAGCAAGAGGATTTTGAAAGACCATTTGCATTCTTGAACGCAGTTCCTGCTGTTCCTTGCGGCTTACATGAGTTATGTTTTTGCCGTCAAAATATATCTCGCCTGAATCAACGTCGATAAGCTTCAGAACGCATCTTCCTATGGTTGATTTGCCCGAGCCGCTCTCGCCTATTATGCCGAATATCTCGCCTTTGTATATATCAAAGCTAACATCATCAACGGCGTGGATATATCTCGTCTTTGCCTTTGCAAGCTTGTAATTGTCAAGGCAGAAATACTTTTTCAGATCTCTGACGCTTATAAAAGGCTGTCTGTCTTTTTCTTTGTTCATTGTGATGTCACCTCCCGCCACTTGAAGCAAGCTGTGCTGTGTCCCTCAGACACATTTTCTGTAACAGGCACGCAGCTTCTGCATTTATCGTCAGCATACTTACATCTTGGTGCAAAGGCACAGCCCTTGAACTTTTCATACAGAAGCGGAGGACTGCCAGGTATGCTTTTCATTCTTTTTTCTGTGTCGCTCTCTCTTGGATTGCTTTCAAGGAGCGCCTTTGTGTATGGGTGAGCAGGGTGGTCGAAAATATCCACAACGCTTGCGGTCTCAACGGCCTTTCCTGCATACATCACAGTCACGCTGTCGCAAATCTCAGCCACAACACCAAGGTTGTGAGTGATGAATATTACCGACGTTCCGCTTTCCTGCTGGAGCTTTTTTATAAGCTTTAGTATCTGCGCCTGGATAGTAACATCAAGCGCCGTGGTAGGTTCGTCTGCAATAAGAAGCTTCGGCTCGCATATAAGCGCCATTGCTATCATTATTCTCTGTAACATTCCTCCGCTCATTTCAAACGGATACTGCTCGTATCTTTTCTCCGCAGGTGTTATGCCTATCTTTTCAAACATCTCGATGACCTTTTCTCTTGCTTCACGGCGATTTAAGTTTTTCTTCGCCCTTAGCATTTCTGCTATCTGCTCGCCTGCTTTCATGATAGGGTCAAGGGAAGTCATAGGGTCTTGGAATATCATTGCGGCTGTACTGCCCCTGAAATCACGGAGCTGCTTTTTGCTCATTGCAAGAACATCTTTCTCGCCGCTGTCATCTCTTATGTAGATATCCCCTGCATATCTGGTGGTCTCCTCGTTATGGAGCCTTATGACCGACTTTGATGTTACGCTTTTTCCGCAGCCGCTCTCGCCTACGATACCATGTATCTCCCCTTGCTTCACTTCAAGGTCAACGCCCTGAACGGCGTATACGATACCTCTAACTGTCATAAAGTCTACAGAAAGGTCTTTTATTTCAAGAACGTTTCCTTTTTTCATCTTTTACGCCTCCCCGTTTGCCTTAACCGCTGAAAGCTTCTTTATGCCGTGTTTCTTTTCGTATTTCTTGAATGACGGAAGCTTTCTTGATGACGGGTCAAGATAGTTCTGAACACCGTCGCTGAAAAGGTTTATGGATACTGTTACAAGTATTACGCATATTGCAGGTATAAAAAGCAGTGCCGAGCTATTATAAAGGTTGCCCATGCCGTCACGGAGAAGCGTTCCCCAGTCGGCATTCGGAGCCTGAACGCCAAGTCCCAGAAAGCTCAGAGTCGCCATTGATGTGATAGCTGTACCGATATCAAGTGTGAACTGCGATATCATAGGTGTGATGATGTTCGGCAGGATATGCACGAAAATTATCCTTGCGTCTGAAAAGCCCATTGATTTGTATGCTTCAACATACACCGCCTTTTTCTCTGTCATTATCATTGACCTTGCGGTCTTTGTTGTAAGAGGGATATAAGAAATGCCTATGGCGATGATACCTGTCATCATGCCCTTTCCCATTACCGCAATAAGGATAAAGGAAAGAAGAAGTGGCGGTATTGCACTTATAACGTCCCACACCCTCATTACGATGCTGTCAAGAGGACCTATGTAGTATCCGCAGATAAGCCCAAGAGGAACACCTATGACTACCTCTATGGCAACTATAAGAAAGGCATTCAGAATGGAAGTTCTTGCACTGCATATGAGCCTTGAAAAAAGATCTCTGCCAAGTCCGTCAGTTCCGAAAATGTGTCCCTCAGAAAAGGCTGGAGCATATATGGCATTCACGTCTGTGGCAAGAGGGTCATACGGTGCGATAACGCTTGCAAAGAGCGATACGAAAACTATTACCGCAAGGAATATTCCCGTCACCGCCACAACAGGTGTGAAAAACGTTCCTGCTTTATTTTTCTTCTTCATTAAAAATCCCACCTTATTTAAGATCAACTCTCGGATCAAGAACGGTATAAAGTATGTCGATAACAAAACTCATTACAAGATAAGCTCCAAGCATGAAAAGCACAAGTATCTGAACTATTGGAAAATTGTTTTCCTCTATCGCCGATATGAGCAGACCACCTATACCAGGAAGAGAAAAGACCTGCTCAACTATTACTGTCGAGCCTATAGAGCCTGCTATCATATATCCTGCAACTGTTATAACAGGAATAACGGCGTTGTGAAAAGCGTGCTTGTAGGTTATGTTGCTTTGCTTTAATCCCTTTGCAGCCGCTGTTGCGATATAAGGAGATTGAAGCTGATTTATCATGTTGCTTCGTGTGATACGTCCAAGCATCGCAACGAACGTCAGCGCCATTATCAGGCTCGGTATCATTATACGCTGTAAGAACTCTCCGAAATTTGTATATGTTCCGATAAACGAATATCCAGGAACGTACTTTGTCATGAAAATAAGTATCAGTATGCTTACCAAAAATGACGGCGCACCTGAAAGCACAAGCATAAGTCCTGAAATTGCTGCGTCTGAGGGTTTACCTTTTCTCAGCGCCGCTGCAACTCCCATTATAACAGCTATCACTGAGCCTATGACGGAACTCATTATCACAAGTCCGAATGTTATTGGAAGCCTTGACATTATAAGACCTTTTACGTCCTGACCGTCAACATAGTCTGTACCGAAGTCGCCTGAAAGAACTCCCTTTATCCACCTGAGATACTGTATATGCACAGGGTCGTCAAGGTGATATTTTTCTGTAAGAGCCTGCCTGAGTTCAGGAGTGGATTGATTGTTCCCTATCATTACTGTGAGAGGGTCTGCGTCTGACATTCTCAGAACAACGAACACCAGAAAGGATACCAAAAACATTATGACTATCATTGAAAGCAGCCGTTTGATTATAAATCTGAACCTTTTCACTTTACATTCCTCCTATATTTACAGCTGCGCTTTGCAGGATTTTCTTGTTTAACTTTCATTTTACTTTTCGAAAATAATTTACTCCACGAAACTTTTCTTTCGATATACCTATGATATATCCTGTAGCAACTACAACTGCAATACTAAAAATCAGTCATTTTATATTTCATATATAAATTTTTTATTAACGCAAGCTGTCTTTTAAACTCACAGAAAATGTTGTATGAATAAAGCAATTTTATATCCTGCATTTTGTTCATATTCACAAATGTAAGAAAAGAGGGGTGCCCCAAAGCAGAAGCACCCCACAAATGAAGATTTGGTAATCAGTAGAAAGCTTAGTCCTCGAACATCTTTCTTGCAGCGAAGCATATCATCTCGGCAGTGAGATCAGTGCCGTATTCGCTTACGTCGATCATAAGATGTTTGTTGTCACGGTCACCACGATTTTTGCCAGTGACGTATTTATAATAGTTGTGACGCTGGCGGTCAACACGTTTTATGAGCTTGTCAGCCTCCGGCCATGAAAGGTCATAAGTTTCACACATATGCTTTATCCTTGCTTCCAAAGGCGCATAGAGAAAAACGTTCATGTGGTTTGGATATTCTCTGAGAACATAGTCTGCACATCTGCCGAAGAATATGGCGGATACACGCTTGTTTGCAAGATCTCTGATGATATCGACCTGCGCTTTTACAGCCTTGTCGGAATAAAACTGCGTTGATGAGCCGTAGCCGAATGACTTCAGCAGGCGGTCAGCGTTCTTGTCAAGCATTTCCTCACTGTCAAGAAACGAGTCACGGCTTATGCCTGCACGCTCCGCCGCCATATCTACAAGGTCCTTGTCATAAAACTCCACGCCAAGCTCAGCCGCCGCCTTTCTTGCGACCTCTCTTGCGTTGCAGCCGAACTCACGGCTTATGGTAATAATAAACTTTTTCATAGTCTATGCTCCTTTTTTATTTATGAGATTTTCTTTAGTGGCGGCTATCCTCCGCTCCTGTCTGGCTTTTATCTGAATCTTCGGCAAATTCCAACCGAATTTCACCGACATGAGCCTTAGGGAAAACGTCACCGCAAGGCTCACCATGCAGGCAGGCATGAATGACATCATGCCATAGCAAAGCAGAAAAGCCGCTGCACCTGTGGCAGAAGCGCAGGCATAAATGTTGCCCACAAATATCTCAGGTTTCTTGTTCACGAAAATATCCCTGAGAACTCCGCCCCCAACGCCTGTTATAACTCCTGAAAACACAAGCAAAAAAGTGTTGTCTGACACGCCGCTCCTCATTGCCGCTGTTATACCTGTAACAGTGAAAATGCCAAGCCCTATAGTATCGAGCATGAGCATTGCAGTATCATAAAGCTTCAACGCCTTGCCCCCCAGGTCGCCTTTTACAGCCAAGGCAGCAAACACAAGCACCGATATCAAAGCCGCCGCACTCATTGCGAGGGGGTCACGAAACGCCGCCACAGGATGACTTCCGATGACGATATCACGCATTATCCCACCGCCCACAGCCGTTGTCACTCCTATTATTATAACGCCGAAAAGGTCAAAACGCCTTTTTATCGCTGTCAGCGCACCGCTTGCCGCAAACGCTGCAGTGCCGATAAGTTCAAGTATCGTAACGATAACATCAAAACGCTCGTTCATTCAACGTCCCTGCCTGCATATTTGTGTATCTTCCGCACCGCCGTCGCCTGACTTATGCCAAGCTTCTGTGCCACAGCCACAGATGTTCTGTATTTTTCATAGGCTCTCATCACAAGTCCGCTTTCGTAAAATTCAAGCATATCCTTCAGGGAAGCATTCTGTGCAAATACCTCAGACGAACCGCCTGTTATCCTGTCAGGCAAGTCGAAAACGTCCACCTTTTTCTTCTCGGTAGTAAGAACGATACGCTCGATAGTCCTATGCACCTCGTCGATATTTTCTTTCCAATCATATCCCAACAAACAGCCCATGGCACGAGGCGTGAACTCAACGCTCCGTGAGTATTTCTTGTTTGCCGAGCCGAGATAATAGTCGATAAAGCTTTTAAGATCCTCCGCACGCTCGCCAAGAGAATACATCTGTACCTGATAAGGCTCGAACTCTCTTATAAACTCCTCCGACAGCTTGTCAGCGCCTTTAAGCTCCTCCACCGAATGTTCAGAAAGCCCCACAGGCACAATGCCTGCTTTTGCGCATTTTTCAAGGACTGCCCTTTGAAGCCTAGGCGACAGCCTGTCTATATGCTTTATTATCACAGCGTAAATGCCCGAAAGCGGCGATATCATCGACCCCTCTCCAAGAAGCTCCTTTTCTATGACTTCTTCCCCGACAGGTGCGCAGTCATAGGTGTAAAGCGTTCCTTTTTTGCCGTATATAGTGGAAGCAAGATAGCTTTTGCCGCTTCCTGTGGGACCATAGATGTAACACGGACAGCCTGCGTCACAGAAAACTCCTGCAAGCCGCCTTGCGTCTCTTGAACGGCTGCTTTGGGCGATATAACGCTGTCCACCGTCACGTCCTGTCATAAGCTCTATTTCATCAAGAAGCTTTTTGTTCTGATACTGCAAAACATTGTAACGCTCCCTCAGGTCGTCAAAGCCTGTTATCTCCCAAGAGGAATAGCTTATTATCATCTCAAGCTCTCCGTCCTTGAATACCGGTATTCCCGTGACGAAAGTTTCGTCATTGTCAACGCCTTTTTGCACCGTTGTGACACGCTTGTGGCTTTCAAAAACCATTTGCGTCACGCAAGGGGAAAACATCTTCATCATTTCCTCTGAGCCTGCGAATTTACCTATTATGTCAGAGCCTTTTACGCTTCTGCCGCTGAGATAGGAGTTTGAAACAAATCTGAACACTCCGCTGCTGTCGGCAATAGTCACTCCTGGGTGGATACTTTCGAGAATGTGCCCTAGCTGCTCATAATCCATTTGTCTGCACTCCTTTCTGCGGCTTTATAGTTTACACATTAAGTATCTTTGAGAAAAACTGCTTTGCACGGTCGCTCTTAGGGTGCTTGAACACTTCCTCAGGGGTGCCGTCCTCGATAACATAGCCGCCGTCCATAAAGCAGACTCTGTTTGCCACCTCTGCCGCAAAGCCCATTTCGTGTGTGACAACTATCATTGTCATTCCTGCCTTAGCCAGGTCTTTCATAACGTTCAGAACCTCGCCAACGAACTCAGGGTCAAGGGCGGAAGTCGGCTCGTCAAAGAGTATGACCTCAGGCTCCATTGCAAGAGTCCTCGCAATAGCCACACGCTGCTGCTGACCGCCTGAAAGCTGAGTAGGATAAGCGTCTGCCTTGCCGTCCATTCCAACTCTCGCAAGAAGCTCCATGGCTTTCTTCTTTGTTTCTTCCTTGTTAGCCTTTTTAACCTGAACAGGACACTCCATAACGTTTTCAAGCACTGTTTTGTGCGGCCAAAGGTTGAACTGCTGGAACACCATTCCAACGTTCTTTCTTATGACCTTTGCAGCCTTTTCGTTGAGCTTTTTGTTGTGCTTGTCCTCGTCGATGCCCTTTAGGGAAACTCCGCCTATATCTATCTCGCCTGATGTCAGCTCCTCGAGATAGTTCAGGCATCTGAGAAAAGTGCTTTTGCCAGAGCCGCTGGGGCCGATAACGCTTACCACCTCGCCCTTGTAAATATCCATATCTATTTTTCTGAGGACCTTAAGCTCCCCGTAATTCTTTGCCAGATCGTGAACCGATATAACAGGCTTTCTGCTTTCAGCCATTGTATTTTACACTCCTTTTTCGTCAGATAGCAACACGGTTGTTGTGCTTTTCTATACATCTTGATGCGAACTCGATAACAAGGTTCAGCGCCCAGTAAAGAACGCCTGCACAGATATAAACTATCAGAGGGCTGAAAGTTATACCGATAGCTTCCTTTGTCATCATTGTCATTTCTGCAACTGTGATGATAGAAAGGATAGATGAGTCCTTAACAGTCTGAACAAACTGTCCTGTCAGTGACGGAACGATTATTTTCAAAGTCTGCGGAAAAATTATTCTCACCATTGTTTTAAATCTTGACATTCCCATTGCATATGAAGCTTCAAACTGTCCCTTTGGGATAGCGCTGACGCCGCTTTCAAGGATAACTGCGGTATAAGCCGCTGTGTACATTCCAAGAATTATAACGCCTGTTGAAAACGCTGAAACGTTCAGACCAAGAGCAGGGAGTCCGTAATATGCAAGATATACCTGCACCATAAAAGGGGTGCATCTGAATATCTTTATAAACGCCCTTGCGATAAGCTCAACAGCCTTATTTTTTGAAAGGCACATATAGCCTACCGCCGAGCCTAACACCATTGCAATAAGGATAGACAGCACCGATATTGCCGCCGTTGTTCCAAGACCCTGCAAAAGCAGTGGAAGCGCTATTTCCGCAACGTGCATAAATTCGTTCATATATCCGCGCCTCCTTATCTTCTTTCAAGTCTTTTCTTCTGAAGCTTTACAAGCTCTTCAAGTCCTGCGCAGATAACAAAATACATAATTGCGATAGCAATATAGAAAGGCAGGTTTATGTATGTCTGCGTTACAAGACGCTGAGCCGTTCTTGTAAGCTCTACGATTGCCAATACAGAAAGCATCGGCGACACCTTTATAACGTTTATGAACTCGCTTGTTAGCTGCGGCAAAGCTACCTTGAATACCTGCGGAAAAACTATCCTCATTAGTATCTTTGGCTCGCTCATGCCCAAGGCTCTGGCCGCCTCCGTCTGACCCTTTGGCACAGCCGTAAGCCCGCCACGGATTATTTCTGCGATAAATCCGCCGCTGTTAAGGCTCAGAGCGATTATGCCTGACGCCAGGTTTGAAAGGTTTAGACCCATTACTGCAAGCGCCTGATATATAATGTATATCTGCACCAGCACAGGCGTGCCGCGGACAAAGCTTATATAAACTGCGACTATCTTTTTCAGTATCCTTGAAGGAAGCGAGTCGCCGCCCATTCTCATCACCGAAAGCAGCATACCAACGCAAAGCGCTATAAGTATCGCTGCAACGGATACGAATACTGTATAGCCAAGACCTTTCAGCAGCAGGTCTTTATAATGCCATACTATGTTGAAATTCTCCATTGATATATAATGCTCCGCCGTTTGCGACGGAGCATTTCCTCCTTTCAAAGGTGCTTTTTACTCGGCAGGGATATAATCGCTCTCAGGCAGGTCAACGGCTTCACCAAACCATTTCTTCTGGAACTCTGCAAGAGTTCCGTCCTCTTTGAACTTGTGTATCTCAGAGTTGATATAGTCAGAAAGCTCTGTGTCTTCCTTACGAACAGCCCATGATACCCAAGTGTCTGTACCGACCATTTCAGCCTTGCCTGAATCGTCAGCCACTATCTCATAATCGTCAGGATTCTTCATTACAACTGCGGCGCAGCTTGCATAGTTCTGAGCAACAAGGTCTATCTTGCCGTTCTTAAGCTCTGCAAAAGCCTCAGGGAATGAGTCGTATTTGAGCAGTTCAGCATAGCCGTCCTTGCCCTCTGACTTTAGCTTCTCGTTGAATTTCTTTGTATCGTCCTCATTGTAGCAAGAAGTCTGTGTGCCGACCTTTTTGCCCGACATATCTTCGATAGACTTGATGCTGTCATCGCCCTTTCTCTTTACGAAAACTGTAGTTCCGTTCTGGATAGGATAAGTCATCGTGTACTTGCCTGCACGTTCAGCAGTTACGCCAAGTGTTGCTCCAACAACGTCATATTTCTTTGCTTCAAGTCCTGCAAGTATCCCTTGGAACGGCAGATCGATATAATCAAGCTCTACCCCCAGATCGTCGCAGATCTTAGCGAACAGATCTGCGTTGTAGCCTATGATCTTATCGCCGTCCATGTATTCAAAAGGCTCATAAGCGGCTTCTGTCGCAACTGTGAGCTTACCGTTTTTCTTGATCTGGTCCAGTGTGAGCGGACCTGTGTTCTTGCTGCTTCCGCAGGCTGTAAGACATCCTGCCGCAAGTACTGAAGCCACTACCACTGCACAAACTTTTCTTAACATTCCAAATCTTCTTCCGCTTTTCATAACTGATTCCAACCTTTCACTTACTTTTCTAAATAATTCGGAGCGCTGACAAGCCGGACACCCTAGTGCCGCCGTCAACGCTCCGTTGCGTTTGATATTATATTTATTGGAGAGTGAATTATTTTTTCTATCTTTATTATCTCTTGCCGATCTTCTTCTGATAAGCAAGGATAGACATGAACTCAAAAATGATATTTGCGCCCATATAAGCTGTTATCTCTGAGTGGTCATATGGAGGAGCAACTTCTACTACATCAAAGCCTGTGAAGTTCAGATCTTTCAGCGCTCTTATATATTGAAGTGTTTCAAAGGAAGTAAATCCGCTCACCTCAGGAGTACCTGTACCTGGTGCATAAGCCGGGTCAACAAAGTCGATATCGAATGTAAGGAACACCTTATTGTCGCCCACCTTTTCCTTTATGACCTTGAGAAGATCTTCAGGAGAATATGTGTGGAGCTTGTCCCCTGGGATAACCGTGAAGCCAAGGTCTGCGGCGATCTTGAAATCGTCAGGATCGTAAAGAGAACCTCTCATGCCTATCTGAACCGACTTCTCAGGATCAATAAGACCCTCCTCCATTGCTCTTCTGAATGGTGTGCCGTGATTGTATTTCTGACCGAAAACTGTATCGCACAGGTCAAGGTGTGAATCGAAATGCACTAGACTTACCTTTCCATGTTTCTTTGCAATAGCTCTAAGTTCGCCAAGGGTGATAGCGTGGTCGCCGCCAATGCTTATCGGAACTGCACCGCATTCAAGAACACCGTCCAAGGTCTGCTCGATAGCTGCATATGTTTCGTGGATATAATCAGGGATCACAGGAACGTCGCCAAGGTCTGCGCCCTTGAGTGAATCCATAATGTTGACGCCCATTGCAACATTGTTAGGCTTTATCATTGCCGAGATGTTTCTTACACCGTTAGGACCAAATCTTGCGCCTGCTCTGAAAGAAGCGGCGGTATCGAACGGGATACCAACGATAGCGAAATCCAATCCCTCTGCTGAGGTCGCGTGAGGAAGCCTCATGAAATTACCCATATTACAAAAACGAGGAGAGCCTGAGGCGCTCGGTGGCTGACAATTGTTGTTGATCATTTGAGGTCACTTTCCTTTCAAAATCACTGAGGAACATATCCGCATGACCGTTCAAGTCATTTCTGAATTGCTCTATGTGCAGAATTATATCACCATTCCTGCAAGTTGTCAAGAGCTATTTTTCAATTTTTCTGAAAATTATTCACTTTGGAATAATCTTTGTTATCACTTATACAGCGTATTTACGCCATTTCACCCATATCAAAGTCGAAACTATTCATTTTTGAATAGTTTCTTTGTGCAAATCTGCAAACGGCAATAATGCAATATTCAGATATCAGACTTTCATTTTGTTCACATCTATTTTTTATTCAAAGCTGAATAAAATAAGAATTTTTCATTAACACTATTGCCAAATAAAAAGCTCTGTGCTATACTGATAATCAAAGCAATGACGCTCTTATAACCGATACGGCAATGCCTGTCGGTTTATAAGGGCGTTGTTTTTTTATTATCACTAGGTCAAACTCAGAAAACAATTTTGAAAGGAAGTTTTATTATGGCTTGTTTTTTAGTACCAGCAACAGAAGCGATCGTTACAACTATTGTGGCAAAGGCAGTAAAGTCTCACGAGGCAAAGGCAGAGGAGCAGACAAAGGTCAAAGCTCTTTCGGAGGACAAGCTTCCTCTTTCTAAAAAGATAACAAGGCTCTCAGGCTTTCTGTGGGGTGGCTCAGGTCTTTTGGCATTTGAGCATCTGTGGCATGGCGAGATATCTCCGTTCTTCCCATTCCTGACAGCGGCTAACGACCCTTCGGAAATGGCAGTAGCATTCCACGAAATGGCGACTGTCGGAACATCAATGGCTGTTCTTGTGACAACGGTATGGGCTGTGCTGACTGTGGTGTCTGACAAGATACTGAAACGTAAGCCAAAAGAGACTGCAAAGCTGGGAGGTGACGCCGTATGACACTTCTTATCACACTCATAGCAGCCGTTATCATTACCATAGCATGGTACACATCACCAAAAGCCAGAAAGCTTAAAGTGGGGCTGATGTGCTATATGTACTGGGGCGCATCTATAATGTGGCTCGTGGACGCACTTTTTGAATACAAAGAGCAGGGCGCAGGATATTTCACACCTGCCACCGCAGACATGATAAACGACAGCTTTTTAGGAATCTGCGTTGTTGCACTCGGCACCGTCGTATGGCTCGGCACTATGCTCATAAGCGACCCTGAGGGAGTAGTAAGAAAAGCCCTTACAGAGAAAAAGCAGTAGATACACTATACTATATAAATAGGAGGAATAATAATGCGACTTGTTCCAAGAGAGCAGGATAAGCTTATGCTCCATTATGCAGGCATGCTTGCCCGTGACCGAAAGGCACAGGGATTAAAGCTCAACTACCCTGAAGCTGTGGCATACATAAGCATGGAAGTAATGGAAAAAGCAAGAGCAGGAGCGTCAGCCGCTGAGCTTATGCAATACGGCACAAAGCTTCTTACCGCTGATGACGTTATGGACGGCGTTCCTGAAATGATACACGAAATACAAATAGAATCCACAATGCCCGACGGCACAAAGCTTGTGACAGTACACAACCCTATCAAGGGTGCAAGCAAGCTTCACCCAGGGGAATTTATCGTTGAGGAAGGCACTGTCAAGCTCAACGAGGGAGCAGAAAGCATTGAGCTTACAGTCTCAAACACAGGGGACAGACCTATCCAGACAGGCTCCCACTTCCACTTTTTTGAGGTAAACAAGGCTTTGGAGTTTGACCGCAAGGCGGCTTATGGTATGCGGCTTGATATCCCCGCAGGCACAGCGGTAAGATTTGAGCCGGGAGAGAAAAAGACCGTCCGTCTTATACCTATCGGCGGCGACCGCATAGGCTATGGTCTGAATGGTCTTGTAAACGGAAAAATGGACGATGAAAACATCAAGCAGGCAGCCTTTGAAAAGGCTAAAAAGCTTGGCTTCAAGGGGGTGTAGGAAATGATCGAGATATCGAGAAAAGCTTACTGCGATATGTATGGTCCGACAGTTGGCGACAGGGTGCGCTTGGGCGATACTTCTCTTATTGCAGAAGTGGAAAAAGATTTGACAGTTCATGGCGATGAAGCAAAGTTTGGTGGAGGAAAATCTCTCCGTGACGGCATGGGGCAATCCTGCAAAGCCACTGACAAGGAGTGCCTTGACACTGTTATCACAAACGCTCTTATCATCGACAGCACAGGCATCATAAAGGCTGACGTTGGCATAAAGGACGGCAGGATAGCAGGAATAGGCAAAGCAGGCAATCCCGACATCATGAATGGCGTTGACAAAAACATGATAATAGGCGCTTCCACGGAAGCTATCGCAGGCGAGGGACTTATCCTCACCGCTGGCGGACTTGACACGCACATTCATTTTATCTCTCCAACTCAGGTGAGAACAGCCCTTTACAGCGGAATCACCACCATGATAGGCGGTGGTACAGGTCCTGCCGACGGCACCAATGCCACCACCTGTACACCTGGCGAGTTCAATATCCACAGAATGTTGGAAGCCTCAGAAGACCTGCCAATGAATTTCGGCTATCTTTGCAAGGGAAATTCAAGCGACATCACAACTCTTGAGGAGCAGATAAAGGCAGGCTGTATAGGCTTGAAGATACACGAGGACTGGGGCTCTACCCCTGACGTTATCGACCACGCACTTACTGTTGCGGATATGTATGACGTTCAGGCGGCTATCCACACCGACACTCTTAACGAGGGCGGATTTGTTGAAGATACCGTCAATGCTTTCAAGGGCAGGACTATCCACACTTATCACACAGAGGGTGCAGGCGGCGGACACGCTCCTGACATTATCAGAGCAGCAGCATTCCCGAATGTTCTCCCTTCCTCAACGAACCCTACAATGCCTTACACCGCAAACACTCTTGACGAACATCTGGATATGCTCATGGTGTGTCATCACCTCGACAAGAACGTACCAGAGGACATTGCTTTTGCGGATTCAAGGATACGTCCTGAAACTATCGCCGCAGAGGACGTTTTGCACGATATGGGAATATTCTCAATGATGAGTTCCGACTCTCAGGCAATGGGACGTGTAGGCGAAGTTATCACACGAACATGGCAGACTGCTGACAAAATGAAGAAACAGCGTGGCGCACTCCCAGAGGACAGCCAGCGAAACGACAATTTCAGAATAAAACGCTACATTTCAAAATACACTATAAACCCTGCTATAACCCACGGCGTATCAGAATATGTAGGCTCAGTGGAAGTTGGCAAGGTGGCAGACCTTGTTCTTTGGAATCCTGCATTTTTCGGTGCAAAGCCTGACATGATAATAAAGGGCGGATTTATTTTCGCATCAAAAATGGGCGATGCAAACGCTTCTATCCCTACCCCTCAGCCTGTGTGTTACACAGAAATGTTCGGTGGTCACGGGCTTGCCCTTTCAAGCACCTGTATCACGTTCGTATCAAAATACGCCTACGATGACGGCATAAAGGAGAAGCTTGGTCTTAAAAGGCAGGTGCTTCCTGTGAAGAACTGCCGAAACATCTCAAAGGCTGATATGGTATACAACAACGTCTGCGGTGATATAAGAGTAGACCCTGAGACCTACACTGTCACAGTTGACGGCGAAGTTATTACCTGCGAGCCTTTTGACGAGCTTGCATTGGCACAGCGTTACTTTATGTTCTAAAGCGAGGAAACAAAAATGATAGCAGAAAAAATATTAGGCAATCTCTCTGAAAGCACCCCCTCTGTAGAAGTAGACACAGTTGAGCTTGATTGGTTTGAAGCCGAGAAAAAGCGCATAAGAAAAACCACCGCAGGAGGACGTGACATAGGCATTGCCATTGACGAAAACCTAAAGGACGGGGATATCATCTATCTTGACGATAAGCTTTGCGTAGCAGTGAAGCTCACAAGCTGTCCCCTTATCAAGATAAACGTTCACACTATGCAGGAAATGGGCAGGCTTTGCTTTGAGATAGGCAACAGGCATTTGTCACTTAAAATATCTGACGACAACGTGCTTATCCCACATGACGAGCCTACAGAAAAGCACCTGAAAAACCTCGGCTTTGAGTGCGAGAACATCATAGGCAGATTTGACGATTTTATCGTCTGCAAAGCTCACGGACACTCACACAGCCACTCCCACGAGCATGGGGAACATCATCACCACGAACATTCACACTAAACGGAGCTAATAAAAAATGACCGATACCGCAGGACTTATGCACATTCTGCAAATATGCGACAGCCTTTTCCCAGTGGGTGCGTTCACGCTTTCAAACGGGCTTGAAACCTACGTTGAGCATGATATCATCACTTCGCCAAAAGAGCTTGAAGAATATCTCCATTCTTACATCTCAGTGCTGCCCTACAATGAGCTTGGTGCGGCGGCAGCGGCATACAATGCTGACGAAAAGGAGCTTTGCCGTCTTGATGAGATATACTCTGCGGTGAAAACACCATTTGAGATACGAAGCGGCTTAGAAAAGGTCACAAGGCGTTTTTTCAAAATATGCAACAATGGTCGGGAAAGCTTCACAGGACTTTATAAAAGCCTGACGGAGCAGGGCATATGCAAGGGTCATCAGTGCATCGCCTATGGGCTTTATATGCGTGACAATGGCATCGAGCTTTCAGAGGGGCTTGCGGTATACGGCTATTCCATATGCTCCGCAATAGTCACAAACTGCGTGAAGCTTGTACCTCTTAGTCAGCTTGCAGGGCAGAAAATTCTCGGAGAGAGCTTTGAGCTTATATCCTCCGCTTCAGGAAAAGCCCTTTCCACTGATATAAACGATATTGGCATAAGCGGCGCAGGCTTTGACCTGCGTGCAATGCAGCACGAGCGGCTGTATTCAAGACAGTATATGTCATAAGCTATGATTTATATAATATAATAAGGAGTACCAAAAATGAGCTATGTAAAAATAGGCGTAGGCGGACCTGTGGGATCGGGCAAGACCGCACTTATCGAACGCCTTACAAGAGAAATGTCAAAAGAATATTCCATATGCGTTGTAACAAACGATATCTACACCAAAGAGGACGCAGAATTTCTTACAAAAAACTCATGCCTGCCTGCTGACCGGATAGTTGGTGTTGAAACAGGCGGCTGTCCTCACACTGCCATAAGAGAAGACTGCTCAATGAACCTGGAAGCCGTTGACGAAATGGTGAAAAAGCACCCTGACACCCAGATCGTTTTCATTGAAAGCGGCGGCGACAATCTTTCCGCCACATTCTCCCCTGACCTTGCAGACGCTTCTATCTATGTTATCGACGTTGCACAGGGTGAAAAGATACCAAGAAAAGGCGGCCCTGGCGTGACACGTTCCGACCTGCTTGTTATCAACAAGACAGACCTTGCGCCGCTTGTTGGAGCTTCCCTTGAAGTAATGGCTTCCGACTCAAAGCGCATGAGGGGCGACAGACCGTTTCTTTTCACAAATCTCATGAGCCGTGAGGGCGTTTCTCAGGTCATAGACTGGATAAAAAAATCAGTGCTTTTTGAGGATCTGAAATGAACGGCAGACTAAGCCTGTCAACAGCCTTTGACGGACAAAAAACCGTTACTGAGGACTTATATTTCGCTCCCCCTTTCAAGGTGTATTCACCATTTTATGACCATAAAGGCTGGGCGAAATATATCTCAATGTGCGGCTCAGCAGGAGTATTGGCAGGTGACGAAAACGAGATAAAGCTTTTTGTGGGGGAAAACTGCAAGGTCATTTTCACAGATCAGGGCTATCAAAAGCTTTTCAACACAAACGGCGGCGTATCAAAACAGAGCATAAAGCTTGTTGTGCGCAAAAACGCAAGGCTTTACTATATGCCACACCCTATTATGACTTTCACAGGCTGTGAGCATATCTCTATGGGCAAGGTGAACATCACAGAAAGCTCTGAGCTTATTTTCTCTGAGATATACTGCTGTGGCAGAACTGCAATGGGGGAGGAGTTCGGCTTGAAGCGCTTTCGCTCACGCACCGAGATAGCAATTGACGGCAGAGCGGATTTTATCGACAACACTCTTATCGACCCCGCCGCACTGCCCATACGGCAAAAAGGCTTTTTCGAGGGTTTCACCCACACGGGATTTATGTATATCTACACCCCTGACAAGACAATGCTGGAAAGCATTTACCAAGCCGACTACACAGGCGGACCTGACAGCGCACAGCTTTGCGCCACCCACACAGAACGTGGCATAGCCATAAGAGCCTTGGGACATTCGGGAGAAGAGATTTTTGACGCTTTTCAGAACATTGCAGAAAAAATTCGCACATAAAAACAGCGTATAAAATATTGTTAAACTTTTTATAAATGATAAACAAAACCAGTGAAAGCCTGCTGTGGGCTTACACTGGTTTTGTTATTTCTCACATCTCACAAGAGCCACGATCTCCCCCTTGTCAACCAAAACAAAATATGCTATAATATAAGGGATTGTAACCTACAACCATATCAAAATACAGATATATACAGATAACGAAAGGATTAGCTATGGATACTTCCGCACTTCTTTGGTATAAGACCCCGGCAGACGATTGGAACAAAGCACTGCCCCTTGGAAACGGCAGGATAGGCGCAATGGTGTTCTCTCAGCCACTTGAAGAGAGGATTCAGCTCAATGAGGACTCCGTCTGGTCGGGCGGCTTCCGTGAAAGAAATAATAAGTCCGCACTGCCTAATCTCGAAAAAGTGAGAAAACTGCTTTTTGAGGAGAAAATAAACGAGGCTGAAAAAATAATCTATGACGCTTTCTGCGGCACGCCTGTAAATCAAAGGCACTATATGCCACTGGGCGACATGAACGTTATACATTATAAAGAGAGCGAATGTGACTTCAAGAGCAGAAGCCTTGACCTTAACACCGCTGTCTGCACCACAGAATATGCCATAAACGGCGTTGACTACACAAGAGAAGTGTTTATCTCACAGCCCGATCAGGTGCTTGTTATGCACATAACGGCTTCCGAGAAAAAAGCGATAAGCGTCCGTGTATGCATTGACGGCAGAGATGATTATTTTGATGATAACTCGCCCGTTCATGACAACGATATCCTCTTTTACGGTGGATGTGGCTCAGAGGACGGCATAAACTTTGCCGCTTATATAAAGGTACTCCACAAGGGCGGAAAGGTCTACCCATATGGAAGCTTCATAACCTGCGAGGACTGCGACGAGGTGACTATTCTCCTTGGCGCACAGACAAGCTACCGCTGTGAGGATTACAAGGGACAGGCTGTCTTTGACGTTGAAAGAGCCGAGGAAAAAACCTATGCACAGCTTAAAGCTGACCATATCGCAGACTACAAGTCATACTATGACCGCGCGAATATCTCCCTTTGCGACAACAGCTCAGGTAATTCCACCCTGCCTACAGACGAAAGACTTGCACTTGTGAAAGAGGGCAATCCCGACAACAAGCTTATTGAAATGTATCACAATTTCGGCAGATATCTTCTTATTGCAGGCAGCCGGGAAAAGACCCTGCCTACAAATCTCCAAGGAATTTGGAACAAAGATATGTGGCCTGCTTGGGGCTGTAAATTCACTATCAATATCAATACCGAAATGAACTATTGGTGTGCAGAGAACTGTAATCTCTCAGAGCTTCATATGCCTCTTATCGACCATATTGAGAAGCTCCGTCCAAACGGCAGAAAGACCGCAAGGAATATGTATGGCTGCCGTGGCTTTGTCTGTCACCATAACACCGACATATGGGGCGACACCGCACCGCAGGACTTGTGGATACCTGGAACACAATGGCCAATGGGTGCGGCATGGCTCTGCCTGCACATATGGGAGCATTATCTCTATGTTCAGGACAGAGAGTTTCTCAGCGAGAAATATGACACCCTGAAAGAAGCGGCAGAATTTTTCCTTGACTTCCTTATCGAAGACAAAAAGGGCAGACTTGTTACCTGCCCGTCAGTTTCCCCTGAGAATACCTATCTCACAGCTTCAGGCTCAAAAGGCTCTATCTGCATAGGTCCGTCTATGGACAGCCAGATAATCTATGAGCTTTTCACTGCCGTTGCGGAAGCTTCAAAAATACTTGAAACTGACGGAGGTTTCAGAAAGAAAGTCCTTGAAGCCAGAGACAGACTTCCTGCACCTGAGATAGGCAAATACGGTCAGATAATGGAATGGGCAGAGGACTATGACGAGGTAGAGCCTGGTCACAGGCACATCTCGCAGCTTTTCGCACTCTATCCTGCTGACATCATAACAATGCGAAAGACCCCTGAGCTTGCCAAAGCCGCAAGGGCTACCCTTGAAAGACGTCTTTCACACGGCGGCGGACACACAGGCTGGTCAAGGGCTTGGATAATAAACCACTGGGCAAGACTTTTTGACGGTGAAAAAGTGTACGAAAATGTTATAGCACTTCTTTCAAACTCCACAAGCGAGAATATGTTCGATATGCACCCGCCTTTCCAGATAGACGGAAACTTCGGTGGCACAGCTGGTATCACGGAGGCACTTTTGCAAAGCGAGAACGGCGAGATAATTCTCCTGCCTGCACTGCCGAAAGAATGGTCGGAGGGCAGCTTCAAAGGACTTTGTGCAAGAGGCGGCTTTGTTATCGACCTTGAGTGGAAAGACTCAAAGATAACAGCCTGCCACATTCACTCAAAGTGCGGAAAGAAGTGCAGGATAGTGTGTGACAGTGTAAAGGTACACACTGCAAGCAGCGAGGTACAGACCTTGTACACAGACGGCGCAGCAGAGTTTGACACGGAAACAGGTAAAACATACACGCTCACATTCTGAGCAAAAGACAAAATTTGAGAGGATATTGAAATGAGACATTATCGGATAATGGCAGCGGCTGTTGCAGCAATTTGCACGCTGTCAGGCTGCGGAGTGCAGATAGGCAGAAACGAGAGCATGACCGCCCCCGAAAAAACATCTGTTGTAACCACAA
This sequence comes from Ruminococcus sp. RTP21359st1_H3_RTP21359_211015, assembly GCF_040909065.1. Lineage (NCBI taxonomy): Bacteria > Bacillati > Bacillota > Clostridia > Eubacteriales > Oscillospiraceae > Ruminococcus > Ruminococcus sp. RTP21359st1_H3_RTP21359_211015. The sequence goes on along the minus strand of NZ_JBDGDD010000011.1, from coordinate 7,057 downwards.
CAAAGAAACAGACAAACGATGACAGCAAGGCTGACGAGCAGGCTTTAAAAAGCTACGAAGAAACAAAGATAGTGGCAAACGCCATACCTTATGTGAAGTTTTCAAAAAGCGTTGAAGCCGAAACAGGCTCAGTTTCAGGCAAGGCGAAAGTAAAAAGCGACCGCAAGGGCTACAAGGGCAAGGGTTATGTGACGAACATTTCCGCTGAGGAAGATTGGTCAAGAGAGATCGAGCTTACCGACTCACAGTATTATGACCTTACCATAACAGTGGCTTCCGATGTGCCGTGCGTGAACGGCATAGCTGTGAACGGCAAAAAGCTTCAGGATTTCTCAGCCAGCGGCTCGGGCAAGTTTGAAAAGGTGACTTTCAAGAACATCTACATAGAAAAAGGCAAGACGGCAATATCCGTTATCCCAGTGGACGGCGGACTTGACGTTGACTGCCTGACCCTCACCGCAAGCGAGGATATATCAAAGCTTGACCTTACTATATCAAAGCCTGCTCTTTCAAACAAAGACTCCGACTACAACGCAAAAGCGCTTTATCAGTATCTTTGCGAAAGCTACGGCAAGCAGGTGCTTTTGGGTCAGCATGACACCATCGGCACATCTGCTGAAACAGACATGATATACAAAACCACAGGAAAATACCCTGCAATACGTTTTGGCGACCTTATGCTTGCCACTGAAAAGGACAGCATTACCACCGACACCGAGATGAACATCGCCATGGATTGGGCTTCAAAGGACGGCATAGTGGGCTATATGTGGCACTGGGCTGCCCCTGACGAAAAGCGTGAATATTATGCCGACCAGACGGATTTTGACATCAAAAAGGCAGTTACAAAGGAAAATATCGCAGAACTCAGCCTTGAGGATATCAAAAAGCTTCAAAAGGACGGCAAGGTAAGCAAAGAATGTGTTGCTGTCGTTCAGGATATCGACACCGTATCTGAGAAACTCTCCACCCTCCGTGATGAGGGAATAGCAGTGCTTTGGCGACCGCTCCACGAGGCCAGCAATGGCGATTTCTGGTGGGGCAATGACAAGGAAGCCTACAAATGGCTTTGGAAGCTTATGTACGAGCGTCAGACGAAATACCACAAGCTGAACAATCTCATATGGGTATGGTCAGCACAGAATGCCGATTGGTATGTGGGCGACAAATACTGCGACGTGCTTTCCTGCGATGTTTATGACGACGGCAATAAGGACGCACAGGTGAACATAATGCTTTTCCTGCAAAGCATATCAAAGAACAAGCCTATTGCAATGAGCGAATGTGGAAGCTTCCCTGACATACAGAGCATTGCAGACGAAAAAGCCATGTGGGCGTTCATAGGTCAATGGGGCGGAAATTATCTTATGACCGATGACGGCAAGCTTGCTGAAGAAAACAACACCGCCGCCGAGCTTATCAAGATGTATAACAACAATCTCACTCTAACAAGGGATAAGCTCCCCGACTTCACCCACCTTGCAAGTTCCATAAAGGACACGGAAGAAAAATCCGCTGACAGCAAAAAGAATGATAGCTCAAAGGCTGACAGCAAGGCGAAGAAAGAAAATACTTCTAAGGCGGAATAATATCGACCCGACACGGCAAAAAAAAGCCTGTCGGGTTTTAACTTTTTATTAACAAATTTGAAGAATTTTGTTACAATGAAAGAGTGATAAAATTTTTAGGCGGAGGGAATTATATGAAAATTACAATGGATACTACGTTTCAGGAAATAAGGGACGGAATCCAAAGCGGTAAATTTAAAGAAAATGTTGAATACATGAAAGATAAACTAAAAAGTAATAAGCATGGTAAAAAACCAGCATTTCAATTTTTAATGTCACTAATATTGGGTTCAACAAGCTTTGCCAATGACAGAAACGGACTCTTACATAGGTATAATAAATGGTTTTATTCAACTGATAGTACAAAAAATGGAGACAGTACACTTCGACAAAATACACTTGTAAAATTCCTAGGAAATAAAACAAAAAATGTAGACAACAAGCTTGACTATGACGTACAGCAATTTAGTGAGGTTAACCTTAAATCAACGCTAAAAGATATTTATGACAAAAAGATAGATATTACTAATGAGCCAAGATTAGCCACCATGTACAAGTCTCCGCTTTTTACAACTCTATCAAAAGATGAGTTAAATAAACGCCTTGAAAATATTAATACTGCGATAGAAGAACTTTGTCAGAGCAACGGAGGTAACGAAATGCCAACACCAACTCAGTCAACAGCACCAGCCAAAACCAATGACCCAACAGTAACCGACTACATAGCCGAATGTATCAAAACCTCCCGCAAGAAAAACATAATCTTCACAGGTGCACCGGGAACAGGAAAGACATATTCTGTTGAGAAGTATGTCAACGAACAAAATAGTGAACAGCTAGATTCAATATGTAGTTATTCCAGCAGGTACTTCAAATTCGTTCAGTTCCACGGCTCATATGACTACACCGACTTTGTGGAAGGTCTGCGCCCTATAGAGCGTGGAGATCAAATGGTATTTGTCCGCATGGACGGCACTTTCAAGGCGCTTTGCCGTGAAGCGGCTGAGGCTGAACAAAGCGCAATGGACGAAGAAATAGAAGCACCAATCTACTATTTTGTCATAGATGAAATAAACAGAGCCGAGCTTTCTAAGGTTTTCGGCGAGCTTATGTATTGCTTTGAAAAGCGTGGCAGTGACCATAGAGTTCAGACACAGTATCACAATCTGCCTACATATGGAGAAACAGAAAACGGTATAGAAAAGCTGGACAATGATATTTTCAATGACGGCTTCTATGTGCCTGAAAATGTTGTGATAATAGGCACAATGAACGATATCGACCGAAATGTTGAGACCTTTGACTTTGCACTCCGCCGCCGTTTTGATTGGATACCTATAAAAGCAAATGACTTTATGAAAACCTCGCTCAGGTCTATGCTTAACGACGAAAAAGTCAGCAAAGACCTTGCACAGAGAGCCATAAGAATGAACGAAGTCATTTCAGGCGAGAGCGGCAAGAGATTTGGTCTTAATGAAGATTATCATATCGGACCTGCATATTTTAAGGACTATGATAAAGCCAAGAGCATGGGCGAAAATCTTGATGATATTTGGAAGCACAATATAGAGTCTATACTCAGGGAATATCTCCGTGGCAAGAACGGCGTAGATAAATTCATAAACGATTGTCATAAAGCTTTGATGAATGACCAAAGCGGTGATAAAGACACCAACGAGCCACAAACCACTGCCGAGGACGAAGAATAATGTCAGCCATAAAAATAACCGCAACAGTCTATGACTATTCAAAGTTTGATGAAATAGAAATAGTCGAAGGCATTAACTACAAAGACGTGGTGCGGGATTTTATCTCCAGCTATAATTACACCTATGAGGGAAAAATTCACCACCTATGTAGAACTTTCAATGGAAAGAACTATATCGGCGGAAGTGTCGGCGTAGTGAGAAACCGTATCTATAGATACGCTGAAAAAGAATATGACATCACACTGCAAATAAAATCACGCTTTGACAAAGACTCAAAGCCATATTTTCTGGAAACCATGCTCCTCGATACATTTGAAGATGAGTATATAAAAGAGAATGACCTCAGAATAAATGACGATAATTTCTTCGATTTTCTTCTTGTCTATCTTTTCAAAAACGCCGTTACGGAAGCTTCAAGAAAAGGCGTATACAGAAAATATTGCCGCTTTGAGGGCAATAACAGCCGCCTAAAGGGCAGTATCGACATCGCACGGCACATAAGGCTAAACATGGGTATGCAAAATGGCAGGATAGCCTATTCTTATCGTGAAAACACCATAGACAACCCTCTTAACCGCCTTATCTATGCCGCACACAAACGCCTGAAAGAACGCTTTAGCAACAACTCCGTCATGACAGCGCTTCTTGACAGCAGTGAGATAACAAGCTATCTTAACATTCTCCACTCGTCAATGGATCTCTATTCCACCAACGTAAAGACCATTCTTCCGCAGAATTTACAGCCTATCGCACACCCATATTACACCGAGTATGAAAAGCTCCGACAGGTATGCCTGAAAGTTTTCCATGACGAGTATCTCACCCTCTTTGACCCTGATCAAGACAGCGAAGCTGATACTATCCTGCTTTATATCCCGACCCTTTGGGAAAATTATCTCAAAAATCAGTTTGCCCGATATGATCTTGGCGAGGTAAAATCGCAGGAGAAACACAAATATCTTTGTGAGCTTTCAGACCCCCACGAAGTTCCAGACCCTTCCAAGAACGGAAGGCTCACCTCAAAACCTGACTTTGTGTTCAAGAAAGACAAAAAGCCTTTTATGATACTTGATGCAAAGTTCAAGCCTAGTTGGGGAGAGTGTATGAAAAGTCCGCCTAATTATAAAGATTTTGATGACAACGACTTTAACAAATGCCTTCGTGACATGGTAATATTTGAGACTGATCGCACAGGAGTCATTTTCCCCGCACATAAAGATATTGAAACGATATTCAAACAGTGTTGTATTATCGGCAAAAAATATTTTTATATGCACGCAGTAAAAGTTCCAGAAAGCAGTGATGATACCACCTATGAGGAGTGGCACAGCACTTTCACCGAGAACTTGAAAAAGGTCTGCGATAAAATCAGGGAAAGCATTAAAAACGAAGCTTAAAATAGACCGCTGAGAACTTCTCTCAGCGGCATTTTTATACCCTATTTACCTTTCAGCGCCTCGGAAAGCGTCCGCCAGCCAAGCATTGCACACTTTACTCTTGCAGGCATATGGGAAATATCCCTGAGGGCTGACGCTTCTTCAAGGCTGTCTAGGAATTTTCAACAAACAATTATTCTAAACTAACTCGCATAAAGTGATGATAACAAAAAAATCGATTTTACCCCTTGACAAATAATATTATATGACGTATAATATATTCAACGATATAGTATTATAGATCTATATAACAACTGAGCTGACTAAAGAGAGGAGAGAGTAAATGGGCTTTCCAATAAGTGCAGGACTGCTTGATTCCATGGTACTGTCAGTGGTAGACAGAGAGGATACCTATGGATATGAGATAACGCAGTTCATACGCAGTGCGGTGGACGTTTCAGAATCCACCTTGTATCCTGTGCTGAAACGGCTTCAAAAAAACGATCTGCTTGAAACCTACGATAAGGAATATATGGGCAGGAACAGACGTTATTATCACGTTACCCCAAAGGGAGAAAAAGCTCTTGAAGAATACCGCAGAGAGTGGAAGAAGCATAAGAATATGGTAGACAGTATATTATTAGAAAAAGGTGGAGAAAACACATGAACAGACTTGAGTATCTTACCCAACTGCGCAGGTTGCTTGAAGACGGCGGACTTGCCGAAGATGAAATAAATGACGCAATGGGGTTTTATGAGGAGATATTCCTTGATGCAGGTGCAGCCCACGAAGCTGAAACTGCCGCAAACCTCGGCTCGCCCGAAGAGCTTGCCAACAAAATTTTGCAGGACAGTGGCATACACCCACAGGGCGACTCGGTATTTCAAATGGAAGCCGCCGCTGACCCCTCACAGGCTCGTGATACTGACAATAATGTGCCACAGAACGGCAATTCTCTTTCAAAGCTTCTTGTTATCATCATCACAAGCCCAATATGGTTCAGCCTTATGTGTGTCTTTGCCGCAATAGCCTTGGCGATACTTTGCGCACTTTTAAGCATAATAATTGCAGTTTTCGCAACAGGCTTCTCCCTTACAATAGGCGGTATAGTAACGCTTTTCACGGTCTATCCCGCAGGCATTGCCCTTATCGGTGCAGGACTTATTTGTATCGGACTTGGAGGCATGATTGTAATGCCTATTATAAGGTGCATATGGCGTGGCTGTGTAAGCCTTTTCAACAAATTCACAAACTTTGTCCATAGGTTTGTAAGCTCAAAGGCGGTGGCATAATGGCAAAATATGATAATACAGATGACGTAAAACGCAGACGTTTCCCATTTTTTTTGACGATATTTATTATCGGCATAGTGCTTTTCATTGTGAGCGTGGTGCTTATCAAGGTCACAAACACCAAAAGCCTTGGCAAGCGTTATTCCTACAACGAAACTTTTGACGTTGCCACTATAGATAATATGGAGATCGACTTCTCCGCAGGGGATCTCAACATCAAAAAGAGCAGTGACGAAAATATCCACGTCACAGGAGAAAATCTTCCAGAGAAGATAAATTTTTCGTCATCAAACAGCAAGCTTCAGGTCAAGACCGCCGACAGCCTTTTGCACCTTAAAGGCGGATATATCTCCTTTGACGGAAGTCAGCCTACGCTGACTATAGAGCTTCCTGAAAAAGCGTTTGACACTGTAAAGATAGACGCAGGCGCAGGACAAATGAAGCTTTCAGATCTGACCTGTGAAAACCTCGACATAGATTTCGGTGCAGGAAGCTCAGAGGTCATTAACGTCACCTGCAAAAATGAAGCCGACTTTGACCTTGGAGTAGGAAAAACAGTTTTCAAAGACTGCACTTTTAACGATTCCGACTTTGACTGCGGGGTAGGCGAAACAGACTTTTCAGGAAAGCTTCTCGGCGACGCTGATATAGACGGCGGCATAGGAAGTATAAATTTTGATATTGACGGCTGCAAAAACGACTATAAGATAAAATCAGACAGCAAAGTGAAAATAAATAGCACAACAGAAGAGAACGAGCTTCTCTACAAAATAAAACTTGACATTGACAACGGTATCGGCGAAATTTCGCTTAATTTCAGATAAGGAGTGATAGAAATGGCAAAGCCACTTTACAAATTAAGAGAAGGCAGGATAATTTCAGGCGTTTGCGCAGGACTAGCGGAGTATTTCAACATCGACGTGAACATAGTCCGTATTTGTGCAGTGCTTATAGGCTGTGCAGGCGGTGCAGGAGTTATCGCATATATTGCGGCTGCGATGCTTCTGCCTGAGAAATAAGACCGTACTAAAAACAAAAGGCGCTGTAAAAAAACGCGCAATAAAAAAAGACTGCAACCACCCTTAAAAGGGTAGGAAAGCAGTCTTTTTTG